>CAXHYW010000142.1:0-7789 GCA_964021475.1 uncultured Desulfobacteraceae bacterium
AAAAAAGCGAATATGCACGGACCTTTAATGTCTTTGTTGAAGGGGAATACTTTGAAGTAGGGGTGGATGAGGTTGGCGGATCTCCCGTGATCACCTACGCCGCTCCTGCGCCTGCCTCTCCTGTTGCTGCAGCCCCTGTTGCCGCAGTCCCGGTAGCAGCAGCTTCGGTTGCTGCACCGGTACAGGCCGCCCCGGCAGCGCTGGCACCCAAACCCGTGGCTCCCAAATCGGCTGCCTCGGGAACACCGGTGACGGCCCCCATGCCCGGCATGGTCATCAAGTATGAAAAAAATGTCGGAGACGCGGTCAATGAAGGGGAGACTGTTGTGGTGATTGAAGCCATGAAAATGGAAAATGCGCTTCCGGCTCCTGCCAGCGGCGTGATCGTTGCCATCAATTATAACAGTGGCGATTCCGTGGCCAAGGGCGAGGTTCTTGCCGTTATCGAATGAGTCGTTTGACAAGTCAAGGCTTATGCTTATTTTGGTAGTCTTAAAATATTTAAGACTACCAAAGGAGAAATGAATAATGGCATTTGAAACAAAAGATGAACTGCTTGAACAATATATAAAAATGGACAAACCCCATTGCCCCCATTGCGACCTGGAAATGACCCTGTGGGAGGTTCCCCAGATTCCTGTTTCTGATGGGTTGGGGTGGGGAACGCCCTATTTGTTCATCTGTTTTAATGATGACTGTCCTTCCTATAAAAAGGGATGGGATCATCTCCAGGAGGTCATGGAACAGACGGCATCCTATAGGTGTATCAATGAACCTGGGCAGAAAAATTTTGAATATATGCCCGTCTTCAGTCCCATAGGCGCAACAGGACAAATCCTGGATGATGCCGCTCTAATTGAGCAGGACAGAAAGAAAGAGTTGGCTATACAGACCTTTTCCCTATTGACCGATTATTATATAACAAAGGACTGGGATGAAATATTAAAGATTGTGCTGGATCCCAAAATTCCGCCCAAGGCGAGACTTAAAGCGGCTGAGATGGTCGGTGAGTTGGGTGATGCGGAAGCTGCAGAGCATTTGCTGAATCATAAGTTTCCCTCACCGGTTCTAATTGCTGGGGTGAAAAAGGCCGTTGAACAGCTCCATGAAAGGCATTACACAAGGGAATGTCCCTATTGTGCAGAAATTATTAAAAAACGGGCCACCCTGTGTAAACATTGTGACAAAAAAGTATCCCGGGCTTTATAAAAACGGTTTATAAACGTTAAAAGCGAGAGATAGGAAAAGGCGTTGTTTTTCCCGATCTCTCGCTTTTTTTTGTATACCCTTTGCGTAAACCGATGCATGTCTGATGGATCGGTTACCTGTTTATTTTCTCCATATTAAAGGAGCGGTAAATGATCATTTCTAATTTTCTTTTTTCAGGGGCATAAATAGTCTCTTTGATGGTGGCTATATTTTTTTGGGCCGTTTCCCTGGTGGGGATGGCATCAAGCCCCTGTCCGATTGTTTTGCCGGAAATCGTATCCATGATGACGGCATTCCTGCCATCGGTGGACACGGCAAAGGGGATTTGAAACTCATACACCAGCCGGGCCCCGGCCAGGATCTCCCGTTCATAGGATCCAATGGAACCTGCCACGCAAGTGATTGCCATAAAGGGCGTATTATTGCAGTATACAATCAGGTCAATGGCAGAAACATAGTCATCTCCTTTGAACTGAACAATAAGGGGGACATCCACTCGTATCTCATCCTTGCTGAATCCTTTTGTTTCCACCAAGAATTTTTCAAAGATCTGGCGGCTGGCTTCAGATCCCACGTTGTCAATTTCCCGTCCGGTAATAAAATCTTTTATGGGTTCATACATATTTATTTCGCTTATATTAAAGGGGTTCCTGTCATTTCATCGGGTTGGCTCAACCCCAGGGCCTTGAGGATGGTGGGGGAAATGTCCCCTAAAATTCCGTTTTGAACCGGGGTCTCTTTGAATCTTTTGCCGGCAACGATAAAGCAAACCGGGTTCTGGGTATGTGCGGTATGGGGGGAACCATCATCGGCAATCATCTGTTCTAAGTTTCCATGATCTGCTGTGACAAAGGCAGTTCCATTGGTTTTCCAAATGGCATTGACCACTTTTTCTACACAGGCATCAACGGTTTCACAGGCCTGTATGGCAGCCGCAAGAATTCCGGTATGCCCCACCATATCCATGTTGGCAAAATTTAATACAATAAAGTCAAATTTACCCGAGGCGATTTGTTCACAGGCAGTTTGTGCAACTTCTCTGGCAGACATGGCAGGTTTTTGGTCATAGGTGGCAACATCCCGGGGGGAGGGGATCATGATCCGTTGCTCCCCATCAAAAATAGCCTCATTTCCCCCATTGAAAAAATAGGTGACATGGGCATATTTTTCTGTTTCTGCAATCCTGAGTTGGCACAGTCCCTGGCGACTTAACACTTCGCCCAAAACATGGGTCAGGGGTTCAGGGCTAAAGGCGGTTGGCAGATGAAAATTCGAATCATACTGGGTCATGGTAACAAAAGAGGATAAAGCCGGGCGCTGCTGTCGTTTAAATCCGTCAAACTCTTTTTCAATTAAGGCCCTGGTGATCTCCTTGGCCCGGTCTGCCCTGAAATTGAAAAAAATCAGACCGTCCTGATCTTGGAGAGTCCCTTGGGTTTCCTTCCCTTGGTCTGTTATGCCGCAGAAAAAAACAGGTGGTATGAATTCATCGGTGGTGTTGGCATCATAGGCATCCTGGACCGCCTGGATGGGGTCTGTTGCAAGTGTGCCTTCTCCGTTGGTATAGAGACGATAGGCTTTCTCCACACGGTCCCACCGGGTATCTCGGTCCATGGCCCAATAACGGCCGCAAATACTTGCAATCGCTCCCAAGCCTACCTGGTCAATGTGGGCCTGAAGTTGTTTGATGTAGGCGATGCCGGCTTTGGGTGAGGTATCCCGTCCGTCAAGAATAGGATGAATATAAAGGTTTTCTATTCCATTTTGTTTGGCCATGTCAATGAGGGCAAACAGATGGGAGATATGGCTGTGAACGCCGCCATCTGACAGCAGACCCAGAAGATGTAGTCCTTTGCCCTTTTCCCGAACCGTCTCCATGGCTTTTTTAATCTCTGGATTCTCAAAAAAACGATTGTCTTCAATGGCGGTATTGATCCGGACAAAATCCTGGAACACTTTGCGCCCGGCTCCGATGTTCATGTGACCGACTTCTGAATTTCCCATGGTGCCGGATGGGAGGCCAACGGCCAAGCCTGAGCAGGCAAGTTGGCTGTTGGGAAAGCGTTGCAGAAGATGGTCAATAAAAGGGGTGTTGGCCTGGGCAAATGCATTCCCGGGGGTTAGGGGGTTAATCCCCCATCCGTCCAGGATCATTAAAATGTTGACCGGATGATTGTTAGAAGTCGTCATCTTCATAATCGTCTTCTTCCGTATCCAGTATAGGGCCGAACTGGGAGAGATCAATCCTGGGGGCATCACTCCATAGTCCTTCAAGATCATAAAAATCTTTTGCTTTGGACTCAAATACATGGATGATGATATGACCATAGTCTAACAATGCCCATTCCCCTTCCTTGATCCCTTCCATGCCATACACTTTGATCTTTTTTTGTTTCAGGGATTTGATGATATGTTCGGCCAATGAGGTCATCTGTCGTGCCGAAACAGCTTCTACTATAACGATCATGTCGGTATAAGAGGTCATGTTACGGACATCTATTGCGGTGATGGATTTTGCCTTTCGTTCAAAAATGGGGGCAAAAAAGGGAGTGTATTCTTCTGTCAAGGCCATGGGGTTGCTCATTTATATAAATCCTTTGTTATGATGATATTTTCTACATTTGCCGGGACAAGCCCTTTAATGGACTGATTGTTTTTTACCCGTGCCCGTATCATGGTTGAGGAAATGTCAATTTTGGGTACATTGCAAATGGTTACCGGCTGAAGTTGCGCATGGGTAAATTTCATTTGTTCAATATTTAATTTGTATCCTTTTGAAATATGTTCGTCAATAAAGGATGCAATGGGTCCAATTCCGTTCCTGTCTCCCCTGAGCATGACAATAATGGGAATCGCCCTGAAAATAAGGTTCTGTTGTTTCCAGGTGGTGATATCAAAAAATGCATCGGACCCCATTAAAAGGAAGAAATTGACAGGAGGGGCATGAACTTTCTCCTGGGCATGGGCATCGCTTTTAAAATCATAAATGGTATCAATGGTAAAGGAGGGACCTTTTCGTTTCAATTCAATGTCAGAGGCATAAATTCCTTCCAGATCTGCCACCCCAGCCGTTACCATTTCCATTCGATCACGGGCCGGGGCCAGGTCGGTGACAGATTTGTGGGGCGGGGTGGCAGAAGGGAATAAAAAAATCTTTTGAAGATGAAAGGCCTGCTTCACATATTTAATGATACCGAGATGGCCATTATGAAGTGGATTAAAGGTCCCTCCAAAAAGTCCTGCCATGACTTATTCTTTATGAAGTCTGGTGGCCAGCAGTTTTACCAAGGAGGTTACACCCTGGCCGCTAGCTGCTGAAATGGTTAGAACCTCAATTTTTGGCAGGGCGGCTTTAAAACTATTCACCCGGTTTTCTACCCCCGTAAGATCCATTTTGTTAAGTATCACAATCTGGGCTTTTTTGGCCAATTTATCGCTGTACATGGTCAGCTCTTTGTTGATCAATTTAAAGGCTTCAAGGGGATTGTCCGGGTTAACATCACCCACATCAATCAGGTGAATTAAAATTCCGGTCCGTTCAATATGCTTTAAAAATTTGATACCCAGACCGGTGCCCTCATGGGCCCCCTCAATGAGTCCCGGGATATCTGCCACGGCAAACGGTTCCCCAAAAGGGGGTTCTACCATGCCAAGGGTCGGAGTAAGGGTGGTAAACGGGTAATCGGCTATTTTAGGCCGGGCAGAAGACATGGCAGAAATTAAGGTGGATTTGCCTGCATTCGGCAGTCCCACAATACCCACATCGGCCAGGAGTTTTAATTCCAGTTTCAGTCTTCTCTCTGTCGCGGGCATCCCAGGCTGGCAAAATCGGGGCGCCCGGTTGGTAGCTGATGCAAATCGCTTGTTTCCCTGACCGCCGATACCGCCTTGGAGCAGAACGTGTTCCGAGTGCTCAAGGGTCAGATCAATAATGGGTTCAAGAGTATCGGCGTCGGATACCAGGGTTCCGGGAGGAAAATCTAAATATATATGACTTCCGTTCTTACCATGTTTTTTTTTGCCAAGTCCAGGTGCCCCATTCTTGGCATTGAAAAGTTTTTGGCGGCGATACTCATAGAGTGTCCGTTGTCCCGGATCCACCCGTAGGATTACATCACCACCATCACCACCATCTCCACCGTCAGGGCCTCCAAATTCAATGTACCGTTCCCTGCGAAAACTCATGCATCCCGGTCCACCTTTACCAGAGCTGACGGTGATAATTGCTTCATCTACAAATTTCACGCGGCATAAACGCTGACTTTTTTCCTGTCGCGACCTTTACGTTCAAAGGTCACCACACCGTCCATCTTTGCAAAAAGGGTATAGTCTTTACCCATGCCCACATTTTCACCCGGATGGAATTTGGTGCCAACCTGTCTTACAATGATGGTTCCGGCCGAAATCATTTCTCCGCCAAATTTTTTGACACCCCGACGCTGACCAGCTGAGTCCCGGCCATTTCTGGTACTACCTGCTGCTTTTTTATGTGACATCTTTTTCTTTCCTTAAGCCGAAATAGATTCGATTTTAATTTCTGTATAATGCTGTTTGTGGCCTTGCATCTTCCGATAGCCCTTCCGGCGTTTATACTTGAAAACTAGCTGTTTTTTACCCCTTCCCTGCCCAACGATGTGTGCTTTTACAATGGCATTTTCAAGCTTGGGGGTCCCAAGGGTAACTACTTCACCGTCTGAATACATGAGGATATCATCAAATTCAATCTGAGAACCTTCGGTTCCTTCAAGTTTTTCAACTTTCAGAATTTGTTCTTCCTGAACCTTGTATTGCTTTCCTCCGGTTCTGATAACTGCGTACATGTTAAACTCTCCTTGTTATTTCAATACTTTTTGCAATTTCAAAAAACTCTTAATTTTATATATATATCTTATATTTGTCAATATATATTTCTTGATTTTGTGAGAGACTCCAAAACGAATGTCTATCGATCCTGAGACTATACCTTTTTTTGAACCAGGGGTCCAGTCAAAATCAAGCCCTGGACATACCAAATTTGTTATCCTCGTCTTGACTTCATTTTAAACTTTGAATACTAATGGGAGTATCTGGTGAATAATGTCAATTTAAAATGAGCGAGTAGATGAGCAAATATAGGACGCGTTTGCTTGACCAATTCAATAGTTAAAAATTTTAGAGAGGTGCCATGAAAAATGCAGTTGTCCGTTTAACCCAATGGATTATGGTTATCTTGATGTTGGCCTGTTTCGGCTGCACCCCTGTTGTGTACGAATACGCCAGCAGTCCTGCATCAAAGACGCTTGATACCCCGATATTTCGTGTCAGTTTTACGCCGAAAAAAGAAGGTATTAGTTATTTTTCATCCTTTATGTTGGAGATTGAAAACAAATCCGATGCCCCCATTGAAATCGACTGGAACAAAACCCGGTATCTCCATGATGAAAAAAACCGGGGCGGGTTTGTGTTTGAGGGAATCCAACCCATCCAGGTTAAGGAAAAAAGCATCCCCAATGGGGTGATTCTTCCAAACGCACGATTTTCTAAACAAATATTTCCCCAGGCAAAAATTGCCATGTCCGAAAGAAAGGACTATTCAGCTGGAAAAGATAAGCCAGGGCTCTATGGCGGGAAACTACCCCCGGGAGAAAACAGCATTCTTCTGGCCATTCTAAGCCATGGTGAATTGATCGGTAAAAAAATATCGGTTGTGATCACGGAACAAATAAAATAGCGGATTAAAATTTTTAGTTTCATTCCAGGCAAATTTTGTTTGCCGTTGATTTTCTAAATCCGGATTGATAGGGTATGATTTTTTTGTGAACGATTAATGGCACTGCTGGAAAGGTCGGCATTGCACAATGAAGAATGTTACCAAAAGTTTAAACAGGAGTTTTGAAAAAAATGAAAAATAAATGTTTTGCAGCCCTGTTGGGCATCTTGTTCCTAAGCATCGGCGGTTGCTATAAATATGTAGCGGTTCATCCTGAGAAATCAGATGCGCAATTTTCTGTAGACCAGAAAGAATGCGAACAAAGAGCCCGGGACTATGCAAAAACCAGGGTTCCAGATTGGGGCGGACCCGATGATACCTCCTATGGCAGGAGTGTCAGTGACAATGAAATTAATACTTCCCGAAGATGCATGCGGGATAAGGGATGGAGCTATCATTTTCGTAAATAATTGTTTTCCCCCGGGATCATTTCTTTTCAAAAGAATACACGAGTCCATGGGCATAATTTTTTATAAATTATATTATAAACTATAATTGGTTGGTATGAGCTCTTCGACTATTTTATTGATTCATCCCCCGGCAGACAATCCGCTACATCCTTGCTGGGATGCGGCCGTTATGGCAGGGATCATTTCTGATGCCGGATTTTACCCCATTCATTACGATGCAAATCTTGATTTTTGTCGGACCTATTTTTTTTTAAAAAAAAATGATGGACTTGATCTAAATAAATTCACCGGAAAAGAGTTTTTTGACCCCGCCTTTTTTCTGGGGTGTAAACAAAAAATAAACACCTGCCTGACCCTGGCAGCCCATGGCCAATCTCCAGTTGGTGCTAAGTTGTGGACAAGAGATGGGAAAGAGGATGGG
>CAXHYW010000143.1:0-7755 GCA_964021475.1 uncultured Desulfobacteraceae bacterium
GGCTTCAGAATGCCAGTAAAATTTTTGAGGCTGTTCATGGGGGAATTCATGAGATCTATGACAGGGATAAATCCCTTATTGAGCGCGTTTCATCCTTGAGATCAGAAATCGAAAAATTTTCCCGGGTGGATGATACCCTTGGAACCGTAGCCGCGCGTCTGGACTCCATTGGGTTTGAACTCCAGGACGTGACACAGACCTTGAGAACCTATTCTGACACCATTGATCTGGACCCTGAATCCCTTGAGCTGTTAAACCAGCGTCTGGATTTGATTGCCAAATTAAAACGAAAGTATGGGGGCAGTCTTGTTTCTCTGTTTGAGCAGCATGAAATCATGCAGTCAGCTCTTTCAGATACAAAGGGATTGGAAACCCGGATACGATCGCTTGTCAAGGAAAAACAAGGGTTTGAGCTACAGATCCGGCAAAAGGCCACCCGATTGTCTGTGGAGCGAAAAAAAGCCGGCATTATCCTGGCAGATCTTGCCCAGCAAGAGCTTGCCGCCCTTGAAATGGGAAAGGCCCGGTTTGAGGTAAATATATCCCGACAGATATCAGAGAACCCCCAGGATCTTCAAACAGAAGGTCGGGAAAAGATTTTTTCCACGGGCATGGATAAAATAGAGTTTTACTTAAGTCCCAACCCCGGGGAACTCCCCAGGCCCCTTGTTAAAATTGCGTCCGGGGGGGAGTTGTCTCGGATCGTTCTGGCCCTCAAGGCAGTGCTCTCCACCACCCAGTCCCTTGAAACCCTGATTTTTGATGAGGTGGATGCCGGGATCGGCGGAGCAACCTCTGAAAAAGTGGGGCTTAAATTAAAGGAATTGGGCGCCAAGCATCAGGTAATCTGCATCACCCATCTGGCCCAGATTGCCAAATACGGGGAAAGTCAGTTCCGGATATCCAAGCAGGTGGTCAATGGTCGCACCTGCACCACAATCATTCCTCTGGAGAACAGAAAAGAACGGGTGGAGGAAATTGCCCGAATGATTGGAGGCCAGGAGATTACCGCAGCTACCCTGACCCACGCAGAAGAGCTGCTTTGCCAGGCCTCGTCTTGACAAATCCCAGAAAGTGTTTATATTAGCAAACTATTATCAATTAAGTGCCAAGGAGCAGTAATGCCAATATTTGAGTTTAAATGTTCAAAATGTGAAGAGTTTTTCGAAGTGATTGTCATGGGATCTGATGATGATAAATCACTGAGTTGTCCCAAATGCAAATCCGAAGAGTTTGAAAGAGTGGTTTCCACCATTAATTATGCCATGGGCAGTTCCAGTGGCAGCGGTGGCGGTGGCGGAAAGGGTGTCCATACCCAGGAGAGGGAATGCTCCGGTGGGTCCTGTAAAACCTATACCGTCCCGGGAGAAACCAGAGGGTAATATCCGCACCATAAATTGAAACCCAATTGCTCTGGGTTTCAATTTTCCTTCCACCAGGGTTCTCCGTTCATCATAGTCTATCTTGTTATCTGTCTTAATTACCTGAAATTAAAGGAGGTTGTATGGAAGAGTTTGCAAAGCTGATCATTGACGGGAAGGAAATCACTCTTCCGGTGATTGTTGGAACTGAAGGTGAAAAGGCCATTGATATCAGGCTTCTAAGACCCCAGACCGGCTATGTTACCTTTGATCCGGGGTATGGGAATACCGGTGCCTGTAAAAGTGCCATTACCTATATGGACGGGGAAAAAGGTATTTTGCGATACCGGGGGGTTCCCATTGAGCAGCTGGCCAAGTCTTCCACTTTTGTGGAAACCGCTTTTCTGCTGATCACGGGCAAATTACCCACCCGGGAAGAATTGACCCGAACATCTGTGTATTTGAATGATTTTTCCACCCTCCATGAAAGCATGAAGGCCTTTTACCAGAATTACCCGCCCAAGGCCCATCCCATGGGGATCTTGTCGGCCATGATCAATGCCATGAGAAGCTTTTATCCGGAGTTGCTGGACATTGAGGAGGAGATGAACAGGACTTATTTGCGGATCATTTCCAAAATCAGAACCATGGCCGCCATGGCCTATAAGATATCCATCGGCCAGCGGGTGATCTACCCCCGGCCGGACTTATGCTATTGCGCCAATTTTTTAAACATGATGTTTGATTCGGTGGTGGTGCCCTATCGCGTTGATGATGAACTGGTTCATGCCCTGAATGTGTTCTGGATTCTCCATGCCGACCATGAGCAAAATTGTTCCACCACAGCCGTCCGGGTGGTTGGATCTGGAAAGGTGAATATTTATTCTACTATTTCCGCCGGGATTTCGGCGCTGTGGGGTCCTTTGCACGGCGGTGCCAACCAGGCGGTTATTCAGATGCTTGAAAATATCCAAAGAGACGGTATCTCTGTGGAAAAATGTATCGCCCGGGCAAAGGATCCAGAAGACGAATTCCGGCTCATGGGATTTGGGCATCGGGTGTATAAAACCTTTGATCCCCGGGCAACAATTATGAAAGAGATGTGTGATATTGTTTTGAAAAAGGTCAAACGAAAAGACCCCCTGCTGGATATTGCCCGGAAACTTGAGGAAGCGGCTCTCAATGATTCCTATTTTAAAGAGAAAAATCTCTACCCCAATGTGGATTTTTATTCCGGAATTCTGCTGAGGGCCATGGGTATCCCCACCAACATGTTTACGGTCATGTTTGCCATTGGAAGGTTGCCCGGATGGATTGCCCAATGGAAAGAGGATGTGTCTGACCCGGAAATGAAGATTGCCAGACCCCGTCAGATTTATACAGGCAACACGCTCTACGAGTATCTTCCCATTGATGAGCGGAAAGAATAGACGTTTATCTGATAGGCGACCATCAAGAAAACCAGCATCCCCTTGGAAAGGGTGATCATCTCTCTTTCTCCGCCAGTTTAACATTAAAGCTACTGTAATTACGGTGGCTTTTTTTTGTTTTCAGAGCCTGGAATTCTCAATATAGCCTCACTTACACACGTGTGAAGTCGATGCACAATTTCTCTGAAAGAACTCTGTTACAAACTTATTGCATGAGAGTATTAAATATGTTATTTGCCATTGTTTTAAATAGAATTTTTTAAAGAAATTGTGGTTGAAAAATAATAAAAGATAGGTTATTTTTTAAATTATTATTTAAATATGGTTCGAATAAAATATAGAATGGATTGAGTTTGCCATGATTAAATTATTTGCCCATCGTGGGTCACCTGAAAAAGAGCAAGAAAATACTATTGTCTCCTTTAAGAGGGCAATTCGTGAGAAGGCTGAGTGGATCGAGTTTGATGTCCGGAAAGGAAAGAAAAAGCATCTCTATGTAGTTCACGATGACAATCTTTCGCGGATAGCCGGGCATGATATTTCACTGAAGAAAGCTAATTTTACGCAAGTAAGAAAAGTTAGGCTTGGTTCCAAGAATGAGAGGGTTCCTTTACTGGAAGAAGTGCTTCTTCTGGCAAAGGATACCGATATCATGCTCAATATTGAGTTGAAGGAAAAACACCTGGAAAGAGAAATCGTTGATATGATAGAACACTATGAAATTTCGTCACAGATTATCATTTCATCGTTTTTTTATCTGCCTCTTCTTGTTCTTGCGGATTACAGGCCAAAATTGAAGACAGCTCTTCTTATAGATGAACCACCGGCCGACCTGAAAGCCCGGCTTATCGAAACAAATGTTAATTATCTTCATCCCAATATTGATCATCTTACGGATGAAACTGTGAAGATTGCACGTTCTTTACGAAAAAAGATAAATCCTTTTACTGTCAACAGTAAAAAGAATCTTAAGAAAGCGCTTCAATATAAAGTACATGGGATTTTCACGAACAGAGTACCTCATATGCGTAAGGTGTTGAAAGAGATGGGTGGTGAAGATTAGATGTTGAGTCAGGTAAAAAAGGCCTTCACATAAAAAAAGAGTTAAAGACTCCAATGGTGTGATCAATATCCTGGGGGGTAATATCCAGATGGGTGACCAGGCGTAACTGATTGGATTGGTCGATGAGAATTTTTTGGGCCCTTAAATGCTGATACAGTTTGCTTATATCCCCTTTAATATCCGTAAAAATAATATTGGTTTGAACCTTGCCGGGATCAATGTCTATCCCGTGAATTTCAGATATCCCCTGGGCCAGTCGCCTGGCATTATCATGATCCTGTTCAAGCCGGTTCACATTGTTTTCCAGGGCATAAAGGCCTGCTGCTGCCAGAATACCTGCCTGGCGCATGCCACCCCCCAGAACCTTCCGCCACCGCCGGGCCTTTTGAATGAATTCTTTTGGACCGCAGAGCACCGAACCCACCGGCGCACCCAGTCCTTTGGATAGGCAGCAGGATACCGTATCAAAATGGCGGGTGATTTTCTGTACATCCACATTTAGTTTTACGGCGGCATTAAAGACCCTTGCCCCGTCCAGGTGAAGCAAAAGGTTGTGCTGATCCACAAAGGTGCGGGCCTTTTCCAGATAGCTTATGGGCAGCACTTTCCCTCCCTGGGTGTTTTCAAGGCATAACAGTTTTGTTCTGGCAAAATGGAAATCATCGGGCTTGATAAATTGGGCAACCTTTTCAAGGTTCAGGGTGCCGTCGGGTTCAAAATCCAGGGGCTGGGGCTGAATACTGCCCAGAACGGCTGCTCCTCCGCCTTCGTATCGGTAGGTATGGGCCAGTTGTCCCACTATATATTCATCCCCCCGATTGCAATGGGCCATCAAGGCCAGCAAATTGCTCTGGGTACCACTGGCACAAAAAAGTCCGGCTTCCATGCCGGTCATCTGGGCTGTCGTTTCTTCCAGCAGGTTCACCGTGGGGTCTTCCCCATAGACATCATCTCCAACATCGGCCTGGACCATGACCTGGCGCATGGGGTGGGTGGGTTTTGTCACGGTATCGCTTCTCAGATCAATCCAGTTCATGTTTTGATTATTTCCTTGTCTTGTATATCCTCGGGTGGAAATTTTTATTTGAACTCTTCATATCATACTTTGGGAGGGCTTGCACAAAAATATGGATGGCTTTCCGGGAACAAGTCAACCTATTCATCTGTATTAAGGAGCCCTGCAATTACTTCAATTTCAACATCAAGATTGTCATCTATTCCTGCCACTGCCACGGCATTTCTTGCCGGTCTTTTATTCGGAAAAAATTTTTCATAAACTGCATTCATCTCAGTCTTGTCTTTCATGGAAGAAAGGAATACATCCACCCGTAACACCATGTCCATGGAAGAACCGGCAGCATCAAGAATGGCACTTATATTTTTGAGTATTCTTTCTGTCTGCTGTCCCACGCTGTCGTGAACCGTTTGACTGGTTTTAGGGTCTTCAGACGTCTGGCCGGAAACAAAAACTAAATTCCCAAATTTTACTGCCTGGGAATAGGGCCCTGGCTCAGGCGCATTGTCGGTATAAACGATTTCTTTTTTCATTTTAATTTTCCTTATTTTTAAAATTCTCAATTAATACATTTTAATATTTGCAAAAAAGTTCCTGGGGATACTCAATGAATTTTTCACACCCGTCTTCGGTGATAAGGATGGGCTCACTGCATTCAAATCCATATTTTTCAAGCCAGATTCCCGGCATGAAATGCAATGTCATGCCCGGTTTTAAAACGGTTTTGTCCCCGGGTCTAAGGCTAACGGTATGCTCTCCCCAGTCCGGTACATAATTAAGGCCATAGGAATATCCCACCCGTGAAGGTTTCACAAGGCCGGTGACTGCGATTGACTGTCTCCATTTCTCTTCAACTTCTTCGGCCGTCACCCCGGGCTTAACAAACGAGAGTGTTTCCCTAAGCCCGATTATCACACTGTCAGCTGTCTTTTTGAGATCATCCGGCGGATCGCCCAGATAAACCGTACGGGCGAGGGGAGCGTGGTATCTGTGCCGTGCCCCGGCCAGTTCAAGAAGTACGACGTCATTTTTTTGATATTTTCTGTCTGGATGGAATGTAAGATGGGCCGTGGATGTTCTCTGTCCCGATGGCATAATGGGAAAAAGTGCTGTGGAAGAACCGCCAAATTCATCTGTGCCTGCAATCTGACCCGCCGCTACCATGGCGGCGACATCTTTTTCCCAGACGCCTACATTGATCTGCTTTACAGCCGTATCCATTACGTTTTCACAGATCTGTGCCGCTTGTCTCATATATGCTATTTCTGCCGGAGATTTTATGGATTTTACCCAATTGACAAGATTTGTTCCGTCCATGGGGGTTGACTGGGGCAATTTTTCTAAAAGAGTGAGATACATTCTGGCGTTAAACCAGTATCCATCCATTTCCATTCCCAACGTTTTTTTATCAAGTCCCATTTTGCCCAGCAGATCAGCCAACCAGATCATTGTATGGGTATACCTGGATTGTACATATTCGTCCGGGTATCCGTGGAGCTTATCATCGGTCAGCCATGAGGTTATTCTTGCACCATTTTTATCCTGTTCCCTGCCGAACCAGAACGGCTTATCCTGATCAAGGGAGAGTATGACACCCTGGTGTACATAAAATGACCATCCGTCATATCCTGTCAGATAGTTCATGTTCCCAGGATCCATGACAAGGAGCATCTCCATGCCCGCCTTGTCCATCATCTCTTTGGTCTTCCGGATTCTTATTTGATATTCTTCTTTGGAGAAGATCAGTTCTTTTTTCATTTATCGATCCTTTCGATCAGTCCTAGGATTTTTCTAATTTGTTTTGAATAATAGAAATATATTTATCAGAGTTGATGCTGCTTCCCGTGAGTACGGTTACGACATTTTTTCCTTTTACATCGATATTATTGCCAAGAATAGCGCTGACTCCGATAACCCCGGCACCTTCCACGATCAAACGGTGTTTTTCAAATAAATAACGAATCCCGTCTTTTATCTCATCCTCGGAAATAACCAGATGTTTATCTACTAATTTTTTCACCATTTGCAGGGTGAATTGGTTGTCAACACCAATACCCCCAAGTAGTGAATCTGCAATGGTGTCTTTTTCTTCAATCTCAACGGGAACACCTGCTTTTACACTTTCCAGCAGCGCCGGAGATTCTTTGATGGAAAGCCCTATGATCTGTATGTCGGGATTGATGGCTTTTGCCACCATGGCAATTCCTGCCATTAATCCACCCCCGGACAACTGGACCATTAAAACATCGGTGGAGGGCAGTTTTTCTAGGATTTCCAGGGCAATGGTGCCCTGTCCGGCAATAATCAAGGGATCATCAAAAGGAACAACGGGGATCATGCCTTTTGAGGCCATGATCTGGTAATAATTCTTTTCTGCTTCGTCCTGGGATTTCCCCTTAATGGAAACTTGGGCGCCAAGATTTTCAATGATCTTGGCTCTATAGGAAGGAACATGTTCGGAAAGGCAGACAACTGCTTTGACACCCTGGTGGGCTGCAACATAGGCAACGGCTTTTCCATGGTTACCCGTGGAAAAGGTGATAACGCCTTTCTGTTTTTCTTGGGAATTCAGGCTTAAAATTTTATTGGCAGCCCCCCTGACCTTAAAGGCTCCTGTTTCCTGGAGGCATTCAAGTTTATAGTGAATGCTTTTGGCCCCCGTGATCTTTGCCAGATCAGAATCCATCAAAAGAGGCGTGTTTTTGATAATATGCTTGATGCGGTCATGGGCGCAATAGGCATCATGCAATGTAGGTATTTGGTTCATATATTCAGCTCCTGTTTACGACCCTTTAAGCATAGATTCTTTACATATATCCGCGATATTTTTTTTTCACCACGGCACTGAACACAAAATCGATCATGGTCATATAATCAAATACCGGC
>CAXHYW010000144.1:0-7741 GCA_964021475.1 uncultured Desulfobacteraceae bacterium
TTTCCAACAATCCGTCTTCAAAGAAGATGTCAAGAACAGCAAGGGCTGCCGCACATGAAACAGGATTGCCGCTGTAAGTACCGCCGAGCCCACCCACATGGGGTGCTTCCATCAACTCTTTTTTACCAATCACCGCACTCAGAGGCATGCCGCCGGCAAAACTTTTTGCCAGGGTGATAATATCCGGTTCAATCCCCCAATGTTCTATGGCAAAAAACTTGCCCGTCCGGCCCGCGCCCGACTGAACCTCGTCAATGATCAGGGGAATCTCATATTTAGCACAAATTTTTTGCAGCCGGGGGAAATATTCAGGCGGCGGGGTGACGAAACCGCCTTCTCCCTGGATGGGTTCGACAATCACGGCTGCTGTATTTTCAGGGGCCACATGTCCGATGAAAAAATCTTCCATATAATCGGCACAGGCCACATCTCAGGAAGGATAATCCAGGTTAAAGGGGCAGCGGTAACAATAGGCATAGGGCATTCTATAAATTTCCGGCACAAAGGGGCCAAAATTTAATTTATAGGGTTTTATTTTACTGGTAAGGCTCATGGTCAGCTGGGTTCTACCATGGAAGGCATTGTCAAAACAAATAATTGCGCTTCTTTTGGTGGCATACCTTGCTACCTTTACGGCATTCTCCACTGCCTCTGCCCCTGAATTGGCAAACAGGGTCATTTTTTCAAATGCACCCGGGGCCAACTCATTTAATTTTTCCGCAAGGCTTACATAGGATTCATACATGGCCACATGGAAACAGGTGTGAATAAATGCATCTGCCTGGTCCTTGATGGCCTTTACAACCTTTGGGTGAGAGTGCCCTACATTATTAACCCCGATGCCGCCGGCAAAATCAATATACTCTTTTCCTTCCACATCAACCATGGTTGCGCCTTTAGCGCTCTTAATAAAGGCCGGAGTCGTATTAAAGGGTCCTTGGGGGATACTTTTTAACCTGCGTGCCAAAAGATCTTTATTTGATTTTGCCATCATTCATCTCCTGATAATTTCCTTGGGTTAAGACATTTTTTGCTACCGCTGCACAAGTGTTGTTAATATTTAGTATATTCTGATTTTAATTGCAATGACCGTGCCATTGCCATTTTATGGGGTGTGTGCCCTTGAGTAATGGAAAAAGCTGGCATAAACTATGCAAATGTGCATATATAATGCACATTTGCATGGATTGGTTTTTAACTTTGCATTTTAGGATAACTATGAACACAAAATCAAATCAATTGAGCTTAAAACAACTGTGCAGCACTTTTTTGGATACCACCCAAAATGGTATTATAGTAACCGATTGTTGTTTTAAAGCCATCATTTCCAATAAAAAAGCCCAGAACCACCTGGGACTTTTTGAGGGCGCATTGATAAAAAATGCGCTGCCGGAACTTGCAAATCATTGTGCCTCGGTATTAAAAACAGCCATTAGCATCGGGGATATCCCCATCACCCTTCCTTCTAAAAAATTCATGGTAGATATCAGCCCTATTTTGAAAAACCAAACTATTGAGGGTATTTTTTTCCTTTTTCGGGATGTCACCCTTCTGGAAAAGGTAACGAAAGAAATGACAGCCTGCCAGAAAACATCCCTGGAACTTGATACCATCATCAATTCCAGCCACGACGGTTTCTGGATCAGTGACGGCCAGGGAAAGGTAATAAAAATCAATCCCGCCTCGGAAAAGCTGGCCAACATAAAGGCTGAAAACTTTATCGGAAAATCCATACAGGAGCTGCTTGATACCGAGGTTATCGACCGCTCCGTTACCTTAAAGGTGATGGAAACCCGAAAAAAAGAAACCATTATCCAGCGCACCAAGAACGGTAAAAATCTTTTGCTCACCGGCACCCCGGTATTTGACGAACAAGGTCAGCTGATCCGGGTGGTGGTCAATGAAAGGGATATCACGGAAATCCAGGCCCTGAAAAAAGAGATTGATGAAAAACAGACCCTCAAGACCCGGCTGGAAGAAGATCTTCTGGACATGCAGCTGGAAGCCTTGCAGTCAAAAAAAATCATTGCCAAAAGCCAAAATTTTAAAACCATTCTTGAAAAAGCCACCAAAATTGCCAGGGTGGATTCTTCTGTTCTTATTTTGGGTGAATCCGGAACCGGCAAGGGAGTAATTGCGGAGTTGATTCATTATCACTCAAAACGCCGGGACAAACCCATGATCAAACTCAACTGCGGCACTATTCCCGAGTCTTTGGTGGAAAGCGAGCTCTTTGGTTATAAAAAAGGGGCTTTTACAGGGGCAGACAAAAACAAGGCCGGCCGGTTTGAAATTGCAGACAAGGGAATCCTATTTCTGGATGAAATTGCAGAGGTTCCTCTGTCTTCCCAGGTAAAGCTGTTGCGATTTCTTGAAGACGGCTGCTTGAGCCGGATTGGTGAAACCACCAGCAAACGCGTAAATGTACGAATTATTGCGGCCACCAACCAGAACCTTGAAGCCATGGTAGCGGATAAAACATTTCGTCAGGACCTTTATTACCGACTTAAGGTGATTCCCATCCTCCTGCCTCCCCTTAGAAACCGGAAAGCATGTATCCTGCCTTTGATATCCCATTATCTGAACTATTTTTGTGAAAAGCATGAGATCCAGGGTCCCATAACCTTGTCCTCAAATGCTGCCAACATATTGGAAACTTATGCATATCCGGGTAATGTCCGGGAGCTTATCAATCTGTGCGAACGCCTGGTGGTAATGAAGGAAGGCAATAAAATTCATTCCAGAGATCTTCCTCAAAGCCTTATGGATTCAGCAGAATATGAAACCCTGTTCAAGGAGGTACAGACCCAGGAACTCTCCTTTCGTGAAATGATGGAAACATTTGAACGACAGATCCTGAAAAATGTCATGGAAACCCATCTGACACAATCCAAAGCAGCCAAGGTACTTGGTCTGAATCAATCCACCATTGCACGCAAACTGCAAAAATATAAACTGATATGAACCAGTGAGCATGCCGTATTGCAATCCCTTTTTATCAATGGGATTGCACCAATGGTATGCGAAGGCTTTCGATCAGGGTTTTAACGGTATGCCGGTAAAGGTTGCCATGATCCTTGCCAACAAAGATGGTGTGCTCTATTTTTTGAAGCTGGATGATCCCGTTAATCGCCCCCCAGAACATGAGGCTGAAACGACGGGAATCCTCACAAATCAATTCCCCGCTTTGGACCCCTTCTTCAATGGCAGCAACCACCTGCATCAGGATCTGTTCGCCATGGTGGTCAATTTTGTGCTTTAACTGCTCGGGCAGCACTGTTTCCGGTGATGCCAGAAAGTGATTGATCACATTAAAATAATTTTTCTGGGTTATGCTGAAATTTCGGTAGGCCATGGCAATGGCCGTAAGTTTCTGCGCAGGAGAGTTTGCAGTTTCTACCGCTTGGGTTATCTGATTTTGCAGCAGTTGAAGCCCTTCCTCGGAGAGATCAAAAATAATCTCATCCTTATTTTTATAATACCGATAAATGGCAGGCACGCTCAATTCAACCAGGGCAGCAATGCCATTGACAGAGGTTCCGGCAAGCCCTTTACTGAACAAAAGTGTCCGGGCAGCCCCCAGGATCTGGGCTTTTCGATCAATTTTTTCCCGTTTTTTGCGTTCTTTTACCCCCACCTGATATCTCCCATGTTGCAGGTTTCACGTCTGCCGCAGTATCGGCAGGTTGATCCAACGGTTTTCCTTTTATACCCAGGGCCGATGGGAATCAAGCTCGAAATAGTTTTAAATGGAGATAACCCGCCTTGAGCGTCTATCTTTACACCAATGGGATCAAGGGAAACCATGGAACAGATCTTGGCTTGATCCTTCAGGGGCCAGCCTTGTGTGCCCCCCGGGCCCACCTGATATCCCACCCCCCATTTCCGATTGTGGGCTTTATTTTCAGCCAGGCGGCAGACAAGGGCTCCGGCTTTTTTCAATGCAGCCAGCCCGGCACAATCGAGAAGATAGCCCGCCAGGGGATCCCGCAATAGATTCAGTTTCCGGATGCGCAGGTCCAGCAAAGGTCCGATGGTGACCACGCTAACCAGTATCTTCCGGGCATGGCGCAATATCTGTGAGGGCTCTCCTGTTTCAAAGGTGATTGGGGCGGCGGTTGTCTGGGCGACAGTTGCCTGGGCGTCCATTGTCTGGGAGTTGGGTGCCTGGGCGCCAGTTGCCTTGGCATTGGGTGTTTCGGAGCAAACCGTGACAGATCCGGGCGTAAGGGAGACAACCCTTACCCATTGGCAGGCGGCTGCTGGACGGATGAGTTTATTGGCCTCACAGATTGCCGTATCAATCTCATCGACAGGGAAGGAACTGCTGGTTGCGCCCTCCTGGTCCATAACATCTTTATGGGTCAGCTTTATTGAAATAAACGGCAATAGGGTCATGGTACTGGCCTTTCTGGTTTTTTATGGGGTTGCACCGGAAAGGGCAGGGCTGATAAAAATCGGTCCTGAAATTGAGGGTCCCCCCCCAGTTCCAAAGGGTTAATTTGCCGGGACAATATAAGGGCCCGACTCCTCATCCTGGTATCGGTAAGGCCCATGATGACCCCTTTTCCCACCAACCCGGCCGCGACTTTATTTTTCCCGCCAATAGTATTTCCGGCAGCATGCCGATGGCCACGGCCTTGCCGTAATCAAATCCGGCACCAAAAGCACCCGTCAAAACAATTTCATCGACATGATCGGCCCCGGACCTGCGCAGAAGCAATTCAATCCCCGCGCAGAGGGCGGCCTTGGCAAGCTGCACCTCCCCGATATCTTTCTGGGAGAATGTCAGGGCCCGGCCATGGCTGGTTTCATCCGCTGCAACCAACTCGACCTGGACCTGGCCTTGATCATTTTTTGTAACCAGAGGTGAGTCCTGGTCAAGCAGGCCGTCGGAGGAAAGGACACCGGCCTTGAGCAGCCCGGCCAGGGCATCGACAATGCCGGAACCGCAAATTCCAGCGGGTTTGTTGCCCTCCTTTCCCATCACCCGGAAGGAAAATTGACCCGATATCAAAATATCCATGCGATCAATGGCACCGTCTCCTGCGGGCATACCGCAGGAAATCCGGGCCCCTTCAAAGGCAGGTCCTGTGGCGCAACTTGCGGCTATAATGCGGTTCCCATGGTACAAAACCAGCTCTCCGTTGGTTCCGATATCCACGAGCAGGCAGGTTTTTTTGGGGTCAAAGGGCCCATGGGCAATCAGGGCACTGACCGTATCACCGCCAATGAACCCGGAAACAACAGGGAAGATATATACCGGAACCTTAGGTGCCAGGTTAAGCCCCAGCCCTTCGGCCAGGCAGATCGGTATCTCGGTGATGGCAGGCTCATAGGGGTAAGTGCCAAGTGACCCGGGATCGATTTTGGCAAAAATAAGGGTCATGGCGGTATTGCCGGCAAGGGCAACCCGGATAAGGGCGGTTCGCTTTATTCCGGCGGCTTCAAGACTCACGGACAGCAGTTGGTTGATGGTGTCAACTGCCAGGGTTTGCAATTTGGCAAGCCCGATGCCAGGGTTGCTGGCGGCCGAAATGCGGCTGATCACATCATGACCATGGCAGCGTTGACGATTTTCTCCCCTGGCCGACACCAGCAGACAATTGTCCTTAAGATCCCAGAGAAACAGATCAATGCAGGTTGTCCCAAGATCAATGGCTACCCCCACGCGGGTCTTCTGCCCTTCTTTGGCCAAGGGGTTGACCTCACAATGTAAAAACCTCTTGGCAGGTTTCATCGGGCAAAGGGATATGGTTTGAGAGCTGTATTTCTCCTGCATCATCATTTCTCCTGGATTATTTCTCCTGCATCATTTTTCCGGCATCGGTATATTGCCGGCGGAGCAATGGTCCATAAAGTCCATGCAATAGTCATCCCTGCCCATGAGCAGTTGGGTGGTTCTTAGGGCAGCCATCAATTCCCGGTCCAGGGGGTCGAGGAGGGCACCGTCCAGTCCCTGGTTCATCATCAGGGCCAGAAACATGCGGTTGATGATTCGCCGGGCAGGTAGGCCAAAAGAAATATTGGACAGACCGCACACCGTGTTAATGCCGGGGATTTCTTTTTTAATGGCTGCCACGGCCTCAAGGGCGATGAGACCGTTTCCTGTATGGGTGCTCACCGGACCCACCAGGGGATCTATCCATATGGCAGCAGGAGGGATGCCAATGCCTGAAAGTCCATGGACCAGCCGTTCTGCACGATGGCAAATCTGGGCACAGGTTTGGGGCATGCCCGTGTCATCCATACACAGTCCCACCACATTACAGTCCCGGCCTTTTAACACATCCAGCATGCGCCCAAAGCGGTTTTTTTCCAGGGAGATCGAGTTGATCATAGGGGGGCGATCCAGTATTTCAAAGGCAGATTCCAGCACATTCGGATCCGGGCTGTCAATGCATAGGGGAACACCTGAAACGGCCTGGACGGTCTTTATGAGCCATTGCATATCTCGGATTTCGGTCTCTACCCCGGCGCCTGCATTGATGTCGATATACCCGGCCCCCTTTTCCTCCTGGCGCAATACCAGTTGCTGAAGGGTCTTTGCGTCTCTTTTGGCGACCGCAGCCTGAATCCCCGGGCGGGTGGTATTGAGCAGTTCTCCAATAATGGTAAATGACATAATTTCATCCTTTGGGTAAAATTTACACCGATGGTTCCGCTTCAACTGCGGCAAGATCCCTTGCATAAAACCTTGAACCGATTAAAAAGAGAAGACTGCCCAGCAGCGCAAACAGCGGCAGCCAGACCATGGCCTTTTCAAGACCGTAGCCGTCGGATAGCACTCCGATGAAAAGCGGCCCCAGGGAGCTGCCCAGAAGATGCTGAATGACCACATTGACACTCAGGGAAATGGCCCGCAAACCGGGATGGACTACATCCTGGGTCACGGCGACTGCGGCGGGCACAAATGCCACGGCAAAAACACCGGCAGCCAGCAGAAACATGTATTGAGTAGGTCCCCTGAAAAAGGCAAAGGCTATGAATAGCAATACAGCGGTACCGGCCGAGGAGACCGCCGGAAAAAGCATCCGGGCATTTTGACGTCGCTTCATCCACAGATCTGCAAGATAACCGCCCAGGGGAGCACCGATGATGGCCAGCAGCATCACAGATCCGCCTTTTATTCCGGCACGGCTCATGGTCAGCCCTTCAAACCGATAAAAATAGGTGGGCAGCCAGGTGAGCAGAGAGGTGGTGACAAACACATTGGCGGCAAACCCGAGATTGTTAAAGAGCAGGGTGGGGTTGTGGGTGAACTGGCGGACCATGTCGGCAATATCCATTTTTATCTGCACCCGTCCATCTCCCTTATCCACGGTTTTGATAAGCGCTATTGTTTTATAATCCTTTACCGTGAAGAACAACAGGGCGATAACCATCCCGGGAAGGGCCACAAGCCCCAGGGCATAGCGCCAGCCAAAGTGCTCCGCCACAAGTCCTCCGATGGCGATGCCCAGAGCTGATCCCAGAGGGATGGAGGCGTTCCACAACCCCAGAACCCTTGCTCGCTGCTCTTTGGGAAAAACAGTGGATATCATGGCGGTCCCGCCCGGGGCATAGCCGGCCTCACCGATCCCGATGGCGGTTCTGGCGGCAAACAATTGGGTGAAATTCCGGGTAAAGGCACAGGCCAGGGTGGCCAGACTCCATAGGATTGCCATCAATCCAATACTTTTTTTGCGGCTCCAGCGATCCACCAATATGGACACGGGGAATGAAAAAACCAGTATGGACC
>CAXHYW010000145.1:0-7722 GCA_964021475.1 uncultured Desulfobacteraceae bacterium
ATACGAGATTCTCCGGAGTGACTGGATTTCAGACGTGTGCTCTTCCGATCTATCGAGGTGTATTACATAAGTCCTGCTTATGAGGAAATATGGGGATTCTCTTGTGAAAGTCTTTACGATAACCCTCGATCCTGGCTGGACACTATAGTTGAGGAAGATCGGGATCAAGTTGTTGCGGCAATTCCTGATAATTTTGATAATCGCTCTGAAATAGATTTTCCCGAATATCGGATTCTTCGATTGGACGGATCCGTGCGCTGGATACACGCCCGTGCCTATCCGGTCCGGGATGATTTTGGAAAGATATACCGTATTGCCGGAATTGCCGAAGATATCACCGAGCGTAAACAAACTGAGTTGGAAAAAGAAAAACTTCAACGACAACTTCAACAGGAACAGAAAATGAAAACTATTGGCACTCTTGCAGGAGGGATTGCCCATGATTTCAATAATATTCTTGGCGGAATTTTAGGGTTTTCAGAACTTCTTCAAGAAGATTTGAAGGAAATTGAATGCCCGGACGATGTACATGACAGGATTGAATATATCCTAAAAGGCGGTATAAGGGCTAAGGAATTGGTCGCCCAAATACTTGCATTTAGCCGATCCGGCGAGGAAAATTTAGGGCCTGTCAAAGTGGTGTTAATAGCAAAAGAGGTCACTCAACTCTTACGGGCTTCTTTACCCGCAACCATTGAAATAAAAAAATCTTTTTTTTCAAACAGTATGGTTATGGCGGATGCCACAAAAATTCATCAAATATTCATGAACCTTTGTACAAACGCGGGATATGCAATGAAAGAGAACGGCGGAATATTGTCAATCTCTATGAAAGATGTCTTTCTTGATGAGAAAGCACTTGCCGGACAAAAAGACGTTACACACGGGACTTTCCTTCTTGTTTCAGTGACAGATACAGGACTTGGTATGGGTGAAGAAACAATCACCAAAATCATGGAGCCTTTTTTTACCACAAAACCCAAAGAAAAAGGCACTGGCATGGGGCTTTGGGTAGTTCATGGAATTATAAAAAGCATGGGAGGATTTATAGACATCTCAAGTAAAATAGGTCAAGGCTCAAAATTTGATGTTTATATGCCGGTTTTTAATGATGCCAAAGAATCTGTCAAAACGCATACAGAAAAAGAAATGCCCATGGGAGATGAAAATATTTTATTTGTGGATGATGAACTGTCCCTGACACAATTGGCTAAAGAGTCTTTATCCGGTCTTGGTTACAGTGTGACGACATTTAATAATAGTGTTGAGGCATTGGAT
Organism: uncultured Desulfobacteraceae bacterium; assembly: GCA_964021475.1. Classification (GTDB taxonomy): domain Bacteria; phylum Desulfobacterota; class Desulfobacteria; order Desulfobacterales; family Desulfobacteraceae; genus NBML01. The sequence continues at coordinate 1,279 of CAXHYW010000145.1, forward strand.
TCTTTTAGGCACAACCTTGAACGGTATGATCTTGTCATCACTGATATGACCATGCCTGAAATGACAGGGGATATTTTATGCCGGCAAATACGGTTGATTAAACCAGATATCCGTGTGATGTTAATTTCGGGGTTTGATGAAAGCCGTGATGAGAAAATCCGGGCACTTAATTTTGATGCTATACTGAATAAACCCGTATTAATCCGTGATATGGCCACAGCAATCCGAAATGTTCTTGATCGTAACAAACAGGATTAAATATATGGCAGCCATTTTGATAATAGATGATGAAGAGTTTATAAGAGTGAGTCTTTCAGACAGGGTAAAAAGACTGAACCACAAAGCCTGGTCCGCCTCAACACTGCAGGAAGGATTGGATTTGATCGAAAAAGAGCCCTTTGACCTCATTTTTCTGGATGTTAATCTGCCGGACGGAAGTGGTCTTGATGCATTGCCGATCATCAAGCAGAATCCATCAAAACCTGAAGTTATTATTATTACGGCTGTTGGAAGTGTCCAAGGGGCAAAATTAGCGATTAAAAACGGTGCCTGGGACTATATTACAAAACCCTTTGTTAAAGAAGAAATTATCCTTCACATTCAAAGAACCATAGAATACCGCAAAGCAAAACAAAAACAATTTCAAGCTGTTGCTCTTGAAACAGAGGCAATTATCGGCAAAAGTATGGCTATTAAAAAATGCATTAATCAAATTGCCCAGTGTGCCAATAGTGATACAAATGTTCTCATCTTTGGTGAAACAGGAACGGGTAAAGAACTGTTTGCAAAAGCGATTCATGATAACAGCGCGGTAACGAATGGCGGATATATCGTGGTGGATTGTGCTGCCATGCCGGAAGCATTAACCGAAAGTGTGCTTTTCGGTCATGTAAAAGGCGCTTTTACAGGCGCAGACAAACCGTCGGAAGGACTCATAAAAAAAGCGGATCAGGGGACACTCTTTCTTGATGAAATAGGGGAGTTACCCCTTTCAATACAAAAATCATTTTTAAGGGTTCTTCAGGAAAGAAAATTCAGGCCTGTTGGCAGTTCCAACGAAATCAGCAGCGATTTCAGACTTATCTCAGCCACCAACAGGGACCTTGATAAAATGGTTGATCAAGGCAAATTCAGACAGGATCTGCTTCACCGTTTGAGAACATTTTCAATAGAATTACCGCCTTTGAGGACGCGTAAAGAGGATATTCAAATTTTAGTGCAATATTATATGAATATGCTTTGTAAAAAACATTCTTTAAAAAACAAAGCCGTACTACCTGAAACTCTTGAGATTCTGGAAACATATAATTGGCCGGGCAATATAAGAGAGCTTATCAATGCCATTGAAAAGGCTATACTTTCAGAACCGGATCTTCCGATATTATATCCAATGTTTCTGCCGGACCGCATTAGAATCAATTTTGTTGATAAAAAAATAGGTGATATAGATACACATGATAAGCCGGATACAAAATCCTCAGATTTTTCCGGCTCAATTTTCTCATCTTTATATTTTCCTGGTCAAACGCCTAAACTAAAGAATTTTCGCAATAGCGCCATTGAGAAAATTGAAATTCTTTATTTTAAATCTCTTTTGAAACAAACAAACTGGGATCTGGAAAAAGCTGCGGAAATTTCCGGAGTGAGTAAAAGCCGAGTATACTTTCTTATCAAAAAGTTCAATTTAAAGACAACCTGATTTCTTTTCCACAAAACATCCATTTTTAGGTCATATTCGCGTCCTGCACGAAAAAATTCGTGTCCCACACGAAAAAACCAATAAAATCATTTAACCCTTTCTGTGTGAAATTCATACTATTTCGATGTAACTCATTGAAACTATATGGTGTTTTTGCAGCATCGATTCTTTGGTACGCTTCTTGAAAAAGAAAAATATAAATGGGAAAAATAAACCGGGTTCTTTAAGGAGTATATGGATGAAAATTTTGATTTTTAACAGGCACAATGAAAAAATTAATCTGGAAATTCAATATGCCTTAAAAGCATGTCAAATTTGTCAGCTTATTTTAACAAAAGATCATCATACCTTTACCAAAGAATTTTCTCTTTGTCTTAGTGGCGAAACTGTCATTGTATTTTTTATAAATAATGAAAATGATATGAAATTTCTTGAATCCATACATACCCAATTTGTAGATATAAAACTTATCGTTGATCAATCTGAAAGAAAAAAATCATTCCAATCAAGAGTTCTTAACCTTCATCCAAGAATGATAACAAATTCCGATGAAAACAGTGAACTGCTCGTTGGTGTGGTTCAAGGGATAGTAATGGAGAAGTTAAAAAATCAACAGGATAAGAACCAACAAATTTAGTTTTAATAAGGAGGTAAAAAAAATGACTCAGGTGTCGAAAACAATGGATCAGGCAGTTAGGGCAATGGCGATTAAAAAAGGCAAATACCTGACGTTTATGCTTGCCAAAGAGACCTATGGTATTGGCATTCTGAAGGTCAAAGAGATTATTGGAATGATGCCCGTCACATCTGTTCCGCTAACGCCTGAATTTGTAAAAGGTGTAATAAATCTTCGTGGTAAGGTAATCCCTGTTATTGACCTTAGATCGAAATTTGGCATGGAATCCATCCCCTATACCGAGCGTACCTGCATCATTGTTGTTGAGATTGATAGTAAAACTGAAACGGTACTTATCGGTATTGTGGTGGATGAAGTCTCTGAGGTGCTGAACATCAAAGGAGAAGAAATTGAAGAAGCGCCTGCCTTTGGCGCTAAATTGAATACCGACTATATTCTGGGCATGGCAAAGATGGAAGGCAGGGTTAAGATCCTCTTAAATATTGATAAGGTGCTGAGTACAAAGGAGATCCAACTGTTTGATAAAACTGCTTAGAAATAAGAAGGCGTCATAGATTTGATTTTTAAAATGTAAAAAGAAAGGACCGAAAATGAAACTAAGTTTAAAAAACAAAATTGTCGGAACAGTATCCATTGTAGTCGCTATGTTGATTTTGCTGGGGGGAATCTCTTACTGGGCTACCCGCGACCTTGTGGCCTCTGCAAATGAAGCCACAACGCGCCTGGCAGATGCAAAAGACGTTAATGACGCGGCATTCTGGGCAGTGAAACAGTATCAAAACCAGGCAGACCTTATTATCAACCAGAACCTTGATATCATTAAAGATTTCCAGGAAAGTGCCAAACGCTTTGAAGGCGCAATAAAAAGGGTTTCGGAAATTGTTGATACCGAAGAAGAAAAAAGATGGGCCAAAGAAATTGTAAAAGCAGATGATCAATTTGATGAAATCTTTAACAACGGAATAATTCCGGAAGTAAAGTACCAGTTAGAGGGTGTTTTAAAGAAATTAGACGGTAAATCAGATATCGTTCTTGGCCAGTTGGAAGAGTATGCCGGAAAAATATCCCAATCCTTGTGGGAAGAGTTTAACGAGGCAGCACAAAATTCTAATGACCAGGAGCTTGTGAGGAGAGCCAGGGATTTGGATACGATTAACAAACTTCTTTTTTGGTCCATGAAGCAGTATCAAAATCAGGCTGACCTGATCATTAATCAAGATTTAAAATCCATTGACGATTTTAAAAACAGTAGAACTCAAATGAATAAATACAGGGATCTTTTAGGTGTTGCTGTTGATACGCCCCAGGAAAAGGAATGGTTTAAGAAAATTCTTGAGGCGGATGAGAAATGGGACAGTATTTTTTTTAGCAAAGTTGTTCCCGCAGTAAAAAGGGAGTTGCAAAAAGAGATTCAACGATTGGATGGAGAATCCGATGTTGCCCTTGCTATCGTTGGAAACAATGTAGATCTCTTGGTTAAATCCCTTACTGCCGAAGCAAACGAAGCCGTGTCCGGATATCAAAAAACGGCTAAAAATGTACAGTATATAATTGTCATTATCGCAGTCATAGCCACATTGCTGGGGCTTTTCCTTGGTTTTTTCCTGTCTAACAGTATTACGAAACCCATCAATATCATTACCGCGGGAATGAACGAAGGCGCAAATCAGGTGGCATCTGCATCAAGCCAGGTATCTTCTGCAAGCCAGTCCATGGCAGAAGGATCATCTGAGCAGGCGGCTTCCATAGAAGAAACATCAGCTTCCATGGAAGAGATGGCATCCATGACCCGGAAAAATGCTGAAAATGCCAGTCATGCCGATAATCTCATGAGAGAGGCCAATCAAGTGGTTAAAACGGCTAACAAATCCATGGAAAAACTCACCCATTCCATGGGAGATATTTCAAAAGCAAGTGAAGCAACATCAAAAATAATTAAAACCATTGATGAAATTGCGTTTCAGACAAATTTGCTGGCCCTTAATGCGGCTGTTGAAGCAGCCAGAGCAGGAGAGGCAGGCGCAGGTTTTGCTGTTGTTGCAGATGAGGTTAGAAATCTTGCCATGAGAGCGGCTGATGCGGCCAAAAATACGGCAGAGATGATTGAAGGTACCGTAAAAGAGGTGAACCAGGGATCAGAACTTGTTTCAGCGACAAACGAGGCATTCCAAAAAGTTGCACAAAGTGCAGGTAAGGTTGGAGAACTCGTCGCTGAAATTTCCGAGGCATCAAAAGAGCAGTCCGTTGGAATTGATCAGGTCAATAAGGCTATAACGGAAATGGATATAGTGGTTCAGCAGAATGCCGGCAATGCAGAAGAATCCGCTGCTGCTTCTGAAGAGATGAATGCCCAGGCTGAACAACTCAGAGAGTATGTTGGAGATCTTGTTATGATGGTCACGGGGAACAGAGACCAGAAGATTGCAATGATTTCCCATCGGGCAGTTAAGACTGTGCCTTTGCAAATTAAATCTCAAGAGTTAGGGAAAAATAAAATATTGGCACATCATGATACTGAAGTAAGACCTGACCAGGTGATTCCTTTTGATCACGAAGAAAATTTTAAAGATTTTTAATTTATATGAAAGAACTGTGCAGACCTCTTAAGTTCCTTTCATGCTTCGTCAAAACCTTTGGTTTTTTGGGCAGCCCCCTGGTCGAGAGGCCAAGGCTGCGCATGGCCGTTCGTAATATGGATTATTCGCACAGGATATTTGTACCCATACCCTGTGCGAATGATTTTTTTCATTGAAACCCCTTTGAATGACCAGCTTTTTTAAGAAAGTACTCATTATTTTTTAAGTCAGATCAAATTACAAAGGTTTTTTTATAAACACAGTCAGGGTACGGACGATAAATTCAGGTTCTTCTTCCTGACAAAAATGACCGGCGTTTTCTATCCCTACAAGTTGTGAGGTTTGTTAAAATTGATCGGAATCTTCAACGTATGTTAATTCAGGAATATAACCTAAAGGTCACGCGTAAACAGGTTCTATCCCAGGCGGATCATGGTTGCGGATATCCCAAAAGTTTAGATGCTTTAATATCTCACTGTATGCTCACACCTACCTGGAATATGTGTTACCAACCTGGCGAGCCAGTCCAAAGCAGTAAACACTTTTCGGGTTTTTCTATCTTTGGATGTATAAATAACTTTGGCAACACCATCATCAGATTTTTTTGCCGGGACATAAACCATTCTTTCCTGGGGCACGAAGTGAAGCTTTAGCGCTCAAAACAGGCACGAATGATATATCTTGCCAGATTGCCAAGTCCGGCTTTATCATCAGGTTCAATTCTGTCACCAATATACACGTTAAAACCTGAATGATGCCATGAAAGCATGTTCTCAATAATAGTATCATTTATCTTTCCCTCTTTCTTGAGCATTTTTAGCACCTCATACTGAAATGCCTCTCCCAGGTCTTCAAGCATAAATACTGATGCAGTCTGAAAGCTGCCATCTTTCAGGAAAGATCCATCTGAGACTATGGCGTGGAGATGAGGATTGAAGTTGAGAAAGTCACCATAGGTCTGCACAGCAATACTGGCGCCGGGAACAGCATCATCATATGGCACAGTGGATTTAAGGTAAGCCGTGATAAAACACCTGGTGATTCACACCCACATCCATGACAATTTCGGCGACAGGGTCCACCACTGGGAAAAGCAGCAGACCCACCAGCTTCCCTTTGGCAAAGGAGATTTCCGGGGAGCAAATCGGATTAAAACGACTGGAAGCCCTGCCCTTTACCCACATCCTAACAACATTTCATGGCTGTGAAATATTAAGAAACCATTTCCATATTTCAGGAAGCCAGTCTTAAATGACCCAGGCATGGGGTCTTGTCCATGATCTGGGAGAGTTCTTTCCCCTCCCAGGCAAAATGGGGGGGGATGTTCAACAGGCTGGCAATGGTCGGTGCGATGTCCAACAGGGAGACCTCCCCTTCAATCTTAAAATTTTCACGAATATCCGGCCCAAACGCAATCAGAGGAACCCGGGCAATTTCAGGTGAATCATCCATGTGATTTTTTTCTTTTCCCCCATGGTCACTTGAGACAATCAGGTGATAGCCTTTTTCTCGTACAATACCATCAACAATCA
>CAXHYW010000146.1:0-7701 GCA_964021475.1 uncultured Desulfobacteraceae bacterium
CCGCCGGAGCCGGTACAAAGCGCAACCTTTTCCACTTGAAGATTCAGGTCCCCTGCTACACGAATATATTCGAGTCCGAGACGCTCCTTAACTTGTAGAATTAGATTTTGTAACGATATGGGGGAATCCAGATGCCCGATCCTGCCGAGCCCCTGGAACCGATCCTCTGATTCCAATAGCGGTGAATCAGAACAAAGTGATTCATCACATTCGACACCAATCATTTTAGCAAAATAATCATTCAGACCGTTCATAGCCTTGTCTAAATTAGTATGTGCCGAAAGTATACTGATTTTTTCCCTGGCTGAAAGACAAATGGCGGATCCTGGCATTTCACCAAAGTTGATGGATTTTTCAGAAATCATCTGTAACGGATGATGGGACAGGACAAGATCTGCACCCCACCTCTTAGCAGCCTCCAGAACTTCCATGGACACATCCAGACTCACCATAATTTTTTGAATTTTCCAGTCAAGATTCCCCGCCTGAAGCCCGGAATTATCCCAGTTCTCGGCAAGGTCAAAGGGGGCGAAGGTGTTGATAATATTTAATAATTTGCGAACGGTTAATTGCATATGCATCCCCTATAAACAAAAAAAGCGTGGGTTTCCACCACGCTTTTTATTCTTATATCGGCTTGACATCGAACCGGCACATTCATATATGTCTTGACCATCCTTTTTTCATTTTCATCGCGTTCATAGGGTACTGCCAGCATCCACTTAATGGTGGGCCCACCTGGAGTCGAACCAGGGACCGACCGGTTATGAGCCGGTGGCTCTGCCAAACTGAGCTATAGGCCCGTTGCCATGCAAACAAACTTGATTTATATATATCAACTATACTACTCTGTCAAGATTTAATTTTCAATAAAAGTCTTGAGCTTCTTGCTTCTTGTGGGATGCCGTAGCTTTCGCAATGCCTTGGCTTCAATCTGTCGAATTCTTTCCCTGGTAACGGTAAAATCCTTGCCTACCTCTTCCAGGGTATGATCTGATTTTTCACCAATACCAAACCGCATCCTTAAGACTTTTTCTTCCCTCGGGGTCAGGGTTGCAAGAATTTTCCTTGTCTGTTCAGCCAGACTAAAATCAATGGCAGCATCAGAAGGAATCGAAAACTTTTTATCTTCGATGAAATCACCCAAATGACTGTCTTCTTCTTCTCCAATAGGAGTTTCTAAAGAAATGGGTTCCTTGGCGATCTTAAGCACCCTTCGAACTTTATCAATGGGAATTTCCATTTTTTCAGCAATCTCTTCAGGCGACGGCTCCTTTCCCATCTCCTGGACAAGATAGCGGGATGTTCGGATGAGCTTGTTGATAGTTTCAATCATATGAACAGGAATACGAATGGTCCTGGCCTGGTCTGCAATCGCCCGGGTAATGGCCTGTCGTATCCACCAGGTAGCATAAGTTGAAAACTTATAGCCCCTTCTGTATTCAAATTTATCAACCGCTTTCATCAAACCAATATTTCCTTCCTGGATAAGATCCAAAAATTGAAGTCCCCGGTTTGTATATTTTTTGGCAATACTGACAACCAGCCTCAAATTGGCCCTTACCAATTCACGTTTTGCAAAATCTGCGCTTCTTCGACCTTTATCGACCCCTTCTACAATGACTTGCAGATCTTCTCTCCCCCCCTTGATAAAGTCTTTTCGCAGGGCGACTTGCTCAAGCACCGAACAAATATCTTCATACAGAACAATGACCCGTTCCTCCACAAGGTCGGTCCTTGCCGTGGCCCATTTTACAAAAGTATCCTGATCCACAGCCTGCTTTAGCATGGTGTCTTTGCGTACATTAAATGTCTTGGCACATCTTTCTAAAAGTTGATCAACATTTTCAAACCAGGAAATGGCGTTTCGAATACTTTTTTCTATATTATCAATAACATTGGCTTCAAACCGCCAACGCTTTAATTGTTCAAATATAATTTCTGTCAGGTCAGAAATCTCTTTTTGAAGATTTTCATATTTTTTGGTTCCCTTTTTCAAAAGGAACAATTGTTCTCTTTTCTCTTCTATCTCTCCATGGGTTTCGTAGATACTGGTCAGAGCTTTTAGAAATTTTTCCTGCTTGGATACTTCGTCCACAACCCCGTCCCCTTCATCCACATCCCGCAGCACATGCTTGGGTCGCATGGCTTTTTTTTCCATTTTTTTTCCATACATGAAGATGATGGATAATGAAATCGGACAATTGAGCATGGAGCGCAAGATATGTCGTTCACCCGCCTCAATTTTTTTGGCAATTTCAATCTCCCCGTCACGGCTCAAAAGAGTAACCATACCCATTTCTTTCAGATACATTTTAACAGGATCTGTTACGGCACCAAATTCAAGATCCGGCTTCTCTTTTTTAGGCGAAAATAAATCTTTTTTATCATCTTTCTTGGCCTTAGCGACGCTTTTAACAGCTGTTTTTTTAACAACCTTTTTTTTAGGTTTAGTTGCCGTTTTTTTCAAAGAGTTTTTTTCCTGATCCACCAACTCAATACCCATCGCTTTAAACTGAATCACTATGTCGTCAATCTGGTCAAATGATTGTAAATCACCAGAAATTGCATCATTTATTTCGGCAAAGGAGAGAACACCATTTTTTTCACCTTTTTTTATAAGCTTACGCATTTCATCTTTATTAATCACTACATTCTCTCCAGACGTTTTTGTCTTTTCTGCCATAAAATGCCTCCCAAAGGCCTAAAGTTGTTGTCCATCGTGTAATTGCTGAATTTCCTGCTGTTTTTGTTTTAACAACTCAGTAAGGTCAGCATCACAGCCCTTTTCCGCACTTATTATCTTTGTTGTTAATATGTTTTCATTTTTTTTTCTTATTTTTATAATCCGGTTCATCAAGATATGGGCAGTCTTAGCCATATCTTCATTCCCTGAAAAATCATCCATTGCAAGGGATGCTATCAATTCTTGATCCCTACTATCCTCTATTTTTGCCATAACATTTGTCACAAAAACCTCATCCCCTGGAATGGTTGCTATTATTTTTTGGGCAATTGACTGAAACCGTTTTGAATAAAAACAGTTCAACACGCCCTTTTCAACCACATCGGGTATCAATTCTGGATAATTTAATATGATACTCAAAATTTGTTTTTCCCTTGGATCAGATACCAGGTCCTCCTGCTCCTTAAGCGTTACCGCCAGAGGTGCTTGCTTCGTACTCTTTTGAAACACCGCATCTCTAACTTTTTCTAAAACCGCTCGTTCATCAATATTCAGGGTTTCTGAAAGCTGCCTGACATGCAATGATCTTAGGGCGGAATCCTGTATCAAAGCCAGATGCTGTTTCATCTCATCTAAAATTTTGACCCGTCCCTCTACGGACAAACCATGGGTGTCCATTGCAAGCTTCAGTAAAAACTGCATAATGGTTTTTGCTTTTTCTGCCAGGGATAAAAAAACGGCCTTTCCATGCTTCATCACAAAGGAATCGGGATCATTCTTATCCGGTAAAACCAAAATCCGTGTATCAACCGCCTCTCGCAAAAAAATCTGAATACTTCTTTTAGCGGCATTGATCCCGGCATCATCGGAATCAAACACCAGAATCATTTTGGAAGCATACCCTTTCAAAATTCTGACATGTTCCTGGGTCAATGCAGTACCCAGACTTGCAACCGTATTTTTAATTCCATGTTGATAAAGGGATAGGAAATCAAAATATCCTTCAACAATATAAACTACCCCTTCCTGCCGACAATATTGTTTGGCCGCATGAAGCCCATAAAGTATCCTACTTTTGCTATATACAGGTGTTTCAGGAGAATTCATGTATTTTGGCATCCCATCATCCATGACGCGTCCGCCAAATCCGGCCACCTGCATATTGATGTCAAAGATAGGAAACATTAACCGATTTCGGAATCTATCATAATATCCATTGCCTTGTTTCCTTGGCAAAATCAGCCCTGAATTCACGGCAATCTGACGGGTTACCTTTTCATTTTTTAGAAAATTAACCGCAGCATCCCAGCTGTCATAGGAAACACCCAAATGAAATTCATCAATGATGTTTTTTGTCATCCCCCTATTTTCAAGATAGCTTCTGCCAGCTCCCCCACGGGTCTGGGATTGGTCATTGAGAAAGCCTTCATAAAAATTCATTACACGCTTGTTCAACCGAAACAAAGACTCTTTAAGAAAAATTTGTTTTCTTTTCAAAGGATCCATTAAGGCTGTTTCAATAACGATATTATATTTTCTTGCCAGCATTCTAACCGCTTCCGGAAAAGAAATCCCATGATATTTCATCACGAAAGACAATGCGTTCCCGCCGGCACTACAACCAAAACAATGAAAAATCTGTTTATCCGCATTCACCGAAAAAGAAGGTGACTTTTCCGAATGAAAAGGACATAACCCAAAAAAATTCCTACCTGATTTTTTTAGGATTACGGATTCAGATACTATGTCCACGATATCTGAAGTATTTAAAATTTCTGAAATTTTTTCTTCAGGAATATACATTATTGGTGGTGTTGGCTCCAAATTTTCAACCGGTTATGCAATCTCGTAAGTTAAGAACTTAATATACCATGTCAATAATCATCTCCAAAGAACTTTATCTTTATGAAATGATCAATGCATCCTTAAATGATTATAAAATAATTTCCCAATGGCAAAACCAGTCATTCCCTATCCTTCAACCGAAAGAAAATTTTAAACATTCTTAACTCTCATCCTAATTTGGAATCCTAATAGAATCAAACAAAAGGCTAAGCTACAAGCTGCCTTTGCTTGAAAGAGGACCCTTCAGATTCTCATTAATACGGCTTGCCATGTACAATGATTTCCCCATGGCCTTGAAAATAGATTCAAGTACATGGTGCTCATTGTCTCCATAATATGAATTTATATGAAGATTAAACCCACCCTTAACACAAAACGCCTGAAAAAACTCTTTAGCCAGATATGCATCAAACTTTCCGGAGGACTTCAAATCATGGGGAAAATGATATACAAGATAGGGCCGATTTGACAAATCCATAGTCACCCGTGACAATGCTTCATCCATGGGAATACAGCTATCACCAAACCGCATGATTCCTTCTTTTCCTTCCAAAGCTTCATAAAAAGCCTGACCAAGAACCAGGCCGACATCTTCAATTGTGTGATGAAAATCAATGTCAATGTCCCCCTTGGCCCGAATTTTAAGGTCAAAAAAACCATGAACTGAAAAAGCAGTAAGCATATGGTCAAAAAATGGAATACCAGTTGAAATGTCGGCTTTCCCAGTTCCATCCAAATTCAGCTCAATTTCTATCTGAGTTTCTTTAGTTTTTCTGGAAACATCTATTTTTCGACTCATAAAACCATCCTTAGAAACACATTCATGAAATCTACCTTTCAAAGTTATCTTTCAAAAAAAGGCGCGACTTAAGTATTATATCCTCTACTGTTCGTTCAAGAAAAGCACTTAAACGAATCCTCTAAAGATATAATAAAATTAGTTATATGTCAATTTGATTAACGCTTCCCTAAATTCTTGCTAATTTGTAATAGGACATTCCCAAGTACCATATGGCATCAGCATCTATCCTTGAAACAACCCAGGACTCTCTTAAGGGAACCAGATATCTGATAGAAAAATACCAGGGGAAAAAATTAATTGAAACCCATTTTGCTGGTAAAATGTAGATTTTTTCGTTATTTTTATATATACACAAGACCACATTCAAACAGCCTAACCCAAGAATTTTCGGAGAAAATAATGAAAATACGAAAACCAACCCAAGAAATTTTTGTAAAGGTGTCTGCCCTTCTCAGTTCTGCCTTTCCCAAAAGCCAATATGAGGCAAACCTGGTTGAACAATTCCATGACAATGAGACCCCCATCCATGAATGGGTCTGCATCCATACAAACAAAGTGGTGGGCTATATTGCATTTTCGAATGCCTACGATGGCGACGAGATCTGTGGCCTTCATCTGGCTCCCATGGCTGTGTCGGCCCAATTTCAACGCCAGGGTCTTGGCTCCGAATTACTTAACTTTGCCCTGCGCCAGGACCCCATTAAAAATAGTCCTATCTTTGTTCTGGGGAACCCCAAATTTTACAAACGATTCGGATTTGAACCCTGCACCGTCCCCTTATGCCCTTTTGCAAAAAAAAATAAGCATTTTTTAGCCCTTCGGAACACCACAACTACCCCATTTACTATTGGCTATGAACCGGAATTTGACCCCAATTGAACGGTTAAAATGAAGGGCTTCCACCTTTCCCATGGCAGCCAACAACACACAGCTTATTTGGTCCGATAAAAAAAAGATAAGATAGGGTACGTGCACTATGCTGTTATAAAAATTAGCCTCCACTGCCATTTTTTACTTGACACAGAAAAAACGGCCGACTAAAAACAATAACAATGTTATTTAGGATTTTTTACGTTTACCGGTTCTTTTTTTAAACTTAACCCATTGGAGAGTAATCTATGAAAAACATGTTTAAGCTCGGTGCCATCCTTTTTTCTGTATGCTTCGTCTGTTCTGCTTTTGCAAAAGGACCCATTGTTGGAAAATGGAAAACCATTGACGATGAAACCAATGAACCAAAATCCATAGTGGAAATTTTTGAAAAAGATGGTAAATTCTATGGAAAAATTGTTGAGCTCTTTCTTAAAAAAGATGCGGATCAAAATCCTATCTGTGACGAATGCGACAACGATGACCCTAGAAAAGATCAGCCCACCTTGGGCATGGAAATTATCAAGGGACTTCAGGTCAATGGCGACTCCTATTCCTATGGAAAAATTCTGGACCCAAAAAACGGTAAGGTATATAAGTGTAAAATCACGAGGGAAGACGATACACTTAAAATGCAGGGAAGCTTTCTATTTTTCTCCCGTACCCAGACCTGGCACCTGGTAAAATGAAATTAAACAGATGTAAGGGGTTTCAGGGTGCAAAAGCTATCATAATAGGCCGCATTGCCCCCCATATCTGAAACCTTTGAATCTGTAAGAAAATTTACCGCACCGCTTTTATGCCAGGATCCCTGGTAAATAAAAGCGGTGTTTTTATATATGGCATCATCCACACACACCATTGCTTCAAGAGAGGCTTTCTTCCCACAAACCATTACCCTGTCGTCTGGTTGGACCTTGAACCGCCCGGCTGTTTTTCCATTGATATAGAGGATTGGTAGCATATTTTCCCGCCCCCCCTGGGAGTGCATGGTGTCTTTGGCATGACAGGTTAAAAGCCGCAGAGGAAATTTTTCACCCCCGGTCAGGGGGGTTAGAAACTGGGGTAATGCACTTAACCCGTCGGCTTGTGCCTTCTGGCTATAAATTTCAATTTTCCCCGATGGGGTTAAAAAGAGCTTGTCTGCCCAGGCGATGTCATGGGCCCTGATCGATAGGTATTGGGATTCAAGCCCGGAAAGATCCTGGCCGCAAGAAACATCGATCTCGCCCAAAAGTGGGCTTATGCACTGGTACAAATATTGGGAAGATGAATTAAATCCCAAATTATCGAGCCCCATTCTTTTGGACAATTCCAGAAAGAATTCAAACTCCGGCATAATCGTATCTGGTGAATCAATGGCCTTTTGTGAAAAATTAAGCACATGTGAATACATGGAGGTGACAAAAATATCCTCCTGCTCAAACACAGATGCAGCTGGCAAAACAATATCGGCGCAAGCTGCTGTGTCGGTCATAAAATGATCAAAGACCACCTT
>CAXHYW010000147.1:0-7675 GCA_964021475.1 uncultured Desulfobacteraceae bacterium
ACACATAGAGGCACACTCTTTCCCTACACGACGCTCTTCCGATCTTGGATTTCCTCCTTCGTACTGCAACTATTTTTTAAGCAAAATTTAAAGCATAACGCGGTGAAGAGCAACTTGTCGCTCTGTTATCAGATTATTATTGATAATACATGTCTTTATTAAATCAGGAGTAAGACGATGTCCGTTCTCAAGGTTGAAACCATAGAAAACTATTGGATACCAATGCCTGATGGAAAAAGGCTTGCGGCCAGAATATGGCGGCCGGAGAATTGTGTTGACAGGCCTGTTCCGGGAATATTGGAATACATCCCATACAGAAAGGGTGATTTTACGGCTGTCAGAGATTCTGGATTGCATCCCTGGTTTGCCGCCAGGGGCTATGCCTGCGTCCGGGTGGACCTCAGGGGAAGCGGGGATTCCGACGGTGTTTTAAAGGACGAATACCTTGAGCAGGAACTTGCGGATGGGGAAAATGTCATCCGCTGGATTGCGGATCAGCCCTGGTGTGACGGCAATGTGGGCATGATCGGGATCTCCTGGGGCGGTTTTAACGGGCTTCAGATTGCAGCCAGAAATCTGCCCCAGCTTAAAGCACTGATAACGGTTTCTTCAACCGATGATAGGTATGCAGATGATGTGCATTACATGGGGGGGTGTCTCCTGAGTGATAATCTATCCTGGGCAGCAACGATGTTTGCCTATAATTCTTGCCCGCCGGATCCAATGGTTGTCGGTGACAGATGGAAAAAAATGTGGATAGATCGGTTGGAGCAAAGCGGTCTGTGGCTCCATACCTGGCTTTCCCATCAGACCCGGGACGACTATTGGAAGCATGGCTCTGTGTGTGAGGATTTTTTTGCAATCCGGTGCCCGGTTTATGCTGTCAGCGGCTGGGCTGACGGATATTCCAATGCGGTATTCAGAATCATGGAAGGGCTGGATGTCCCCAGGAAAGGACTTATCGGTTCCTGGGGGCACAGGTATCCCCATATCGGTGAACCGGGTCCTGCCATCGGTTTTCTTCAAAAGGCATTGTTATGGTGGGATCGCTGGCTTAAAGGGAAAAAAAATAAGATCATGGAAGAGCCGATGCTCCGGGCCTGGATGCAGGATGGTGTCGACCCGGAATATGATGATGAGGGACGTCCCGGCCGATGGGTGGCTGAATCCTCCTGGCCTTCCCTGGGGATCCGGGATAAAGTGATGGTGCTCAATCCCGGTCGGCTGGACCCGACCGAAGTCACGCATCCAGAAGAAGGCCTTCCTATTCAATCACCCTTAAGTGTAGGGCTTTTTGCCGGGAAATGGTGTTCCTACAGCGCATCAACCGACCTGCCGACAGACCAGCGGGAAGAAGACGGGGGCGCTTTGATCTTTGATTCCCAGCCCCTTGATAAACCCATTGAAATCCTTGGATCGCCTATTGCTGAAATACAGCTTTCATCCAACAAACCGAATGCCATGATTGCGGTCAGGCTTTCTGACATTGCGCTGAACGGCAAGGTCACCCGGGTGACATACGGATTGTTGAATCTTGCCCACAGGGAGAGCCATGAACATCCCAAAGCCCTGAAACCCGGATACAGGTATTGCATCCGGGTCAAGTTAAATGAAATCGGCCAGACATTCAGGAAAGGGCATCAAATAAGAGTTGCCATCTCAACCTCCTACTGGCCCCTGGCATGGCCGTCACCCGAACCGGTTAAACTGACGATTTTCTCAGGAAAAAGCAGGATCATTCTTCCGGTTCGAAAACCCAGATCCGCGGACAGGAATCTGCCCGCCATACCCAAACCGGTAAGCGCAGAAACGATTAAAACAAAACTTTTGACACCAAACCAGCGTAAATGGACCGTGACCCATAACCTTGCCAATAATGAAATTACGGTGGAAATAACCAAAGACGACGGTGCTTTCAGGCTGGAGAACAACCGGTTGGAAGTCCATAAACAGGTAAGAGAACGCTATATCTACAACCATAATATCTATAATTCCGTCAGGGGAGAAGTCAGGGGAATACGAACGTTCAGGCGAAAAGACTGGTCTGTGAAAACGATAACGAGGACGGTCCTGACTTCTGATGAAACTCATTTTTTCATCAGGGCTGAACTGGATGCCTTTGAAGGGGATGTCAGAATTCTCAGCAAAACCTGGGATGAAAAAGTATTGAGAAACCATGTTTAGGGAGGGCAATATTTATGGGGAAAAATATATTTGTTGCAGGGCTGGATAATTTTAACCTGGAAATTTTAAAACGGATAAAAAATGGGGCCATAGAATTCCATCCGCTTCTTCATTATTCTGAAATCCGCAGCAGTGATGAGTACCGGGTGAAAGAATTGATTAAAACGTGTGAAAAGCGGCTCGACCGGTTCAATCACACCATCGATGGCGTGATCGGATATTTTGACTTTCCCTCCACAGATATCGTCCCGATTATCTGCAAGAAATACAATCTTCCGTCTACGTCCATAGGGAGTGTGATGTCAATTGAAAATAAACTCTGGGCCCGGAAGGAACAGCATAAGGTGATCAAAAAGCATATCCCGGCGTTTGTCGGGTTTAATCCCAATGACATTCATTCACCCAAGCAGGTGGACCTTGTGTTCCCTTTCTGGATAAAACCGATCCGCTCGTTTAAATCCTACCTTGCCTTTAAAATTACAGACAAGGAATCATTTCTCCGGGGAGTTGCAGCCCTTAAGCGAGATGCCATGAAAATCACGGCGCCTTTCCGGACACTGATGGACTATGCCCAAATCCCTGAAGATTTCCAGCCGTTCTTAGATTGTTCATGCATTGCAGAAAGCATGGAACTAGGCAATCAGTGCACGGTGGAGGGTTATGTTTATAATAACGAGGTCATCTGTTATGGCATCGTCGATTCCATCAGCGAACAGGATCGCTCGTCCCTGACTGCCTATGAATATCCGTCACGCCTCCCGGATCATGTCCAGGAAAAAATGATCGATCTTTCAAAGCGGATTATGACCCATATCGGATACAATAATGCCACGTTCAACATAGAGTTTTTCTACAATCCGGAAGATGGCCGGATCAGTCTGCTTGAAATCAATCCAAGGTGTTCCCAATCCCATGCCCCTCTCTTTGAGAAAGTGGACGGCATCTCCAACCTGGCTATCATGGTGGACCTTGCCATGGGTAAAAAACCTGAATTTCAAAAAGGAGGCGGGGTGTTTAACATTGCCGCCAAGTATATGGTGCGCAGCTATGAAGATGGTATTATCACCAGAATCCCCGGCCGGGAAGATATCCAAAACCTGAAAGATCGTTTCCCGGATGCCCAAATCAAACTCCATGTGGATGCGGGGACAAGGTTGTCCCGGTTATATAACCAGGACAGCTATACCTATGAATTGATGGACATTTACATTGGCGGGAATGACTACGAGGATCTTACAGATAAATATGAGGCGTGTCTCAACATGCTTAAATTCAGCATTGATTTGAAGTTCCGCCTGCCAGAGGTTCGTTAGGCTTCAGTAAATTACAGGAGGGTGACCATGGATTCCAATAATTACCGGGAAGGTGAGAGGACAGAACACAGGATGAGGATTCTCTATACAGATACCGACACCGGCGAATGCCACCCTGTGAGGCTTTTGAACTACAGCAAAACCGGCATTTATTTTGAAAGCCTGCACAGCCTTAAACCCGGGACCCTGATCTGCTTTTTCAGCAGGGGTGGGATTGATCCGAGCCATGAAATAGATGAAAGCTGTTCCGGCTACAGGTCCATGTCCCGGGCGAAGGTTAAGTGGTGCAAGGACCTTAAAGACAGGGACTATCCCTATTTTGGTATTGGCGCTGAATATCTGCCTGAACACTGATATCATAATTTTGACAAAAAACGCATTTCAATGTCCAAAAGCTGTGTGCATTACTTATCCCAATAATGTCCGGTTAGGTTTTTGCATGCTTGGCGTACAAGAACCTAACCGGACTTTTTCAAATCCCCAGTCACTGGTAACTAAAGTTTTGTCTCCCTATTGGGCCACGCAGCTTCTGACAGACGGGTTGACGGTATTCTCGGCCTTTTTTTCTGACATGCCAGCGGGGGGTGCCACCCGGATGGTGGCCACTTTGTTCTGGGTAAAAAAAGCAATGCCGTCCTTGCCCTGGACCTTGTTGGTTCCCAGATGAGAATCCTTAATACCGCCAAAGGGCAGATAGGGATGGGGGGCACAGACACCAACATTGACACCGATCATTCCGGCGTCGGCCTCTGCAACAAATTTTTCCGTATAATACTGGCTCTGGGTGAAAATACAGGCCCCATTTCCAAATTCCTGGGCGCGGATGAGATCCAGGGAGTCATTGATATCACGAATCTTCATGATAGAGACCACGGGTCCAAAGATTTCTTCCTTGGCGATGGTTCGGCAGGGGGTCACGTCGGTAAAAACAGTGGGGCCTACATAATACCCATTTTTAATTTCATCGGCAACCTTGGGGTTCCGACCATCCAGCACCAGATTTGACCCCTGGTCAATCCCTATCTGGATATAGTTTTCAATACTTTGTTTTGCCTTCTTTGAAATCACCGGACCCATATACACATCAGGATCCATGGCATCTCCAATTGTAATTTTTTTGGAGGCTTCCAGCACCCGGGCTATCAACTCGTCATAAACTTCCGGTACCGCAGCCACTATGGAGCCGGCAAGACAGCGCTGGCCAGCAGACCCGTAGCAGGAATGGATAAAATTTTCAATAAACACATCCCAGTCCACATCTTCCATGACCACCAGATAATTTTTAGCACCTCCCAGGAGCATACTGCGTTTTCCGCCCCGGCCACAGGCTTCTGCCATTTTCTTGGCGGTTGGAGTGGAACCCACCAGACAGACACCGCTCATTTTAGGATTTTCATACCAGGTACCGGGAATGGAACGGTTTCCATGGACAATATTAACAACCCCCTTGGGCAGCCCGATTTTAGTAAAAATATCGCCTACCCTCTGCATAAACAAGGGGGACTGGGTGGAAGGTTTATAGATAAAGGTATTTCCACAACCAATGGCATAGGGAATAAACCACCCAAAAACCAGGGCAGGAAAGTTAAAAGGAGCAACACCGCCAAATACACCAAGGGGCTGTTTGGTCACCCGGCCGTTGATATTGGTTGCGATATTATCCAGGGTCTCACCCTGGATCAGAGACGGAATGGTACAGGCGGCTTCCACAAGCTGAATTGCCCGCAAAACTTCCCCCCTGGCCTCACTGATATGTTTTGCCTGGTCAATGGCAATGGAGATGGCCAGTTCTTCCTGATCATCCATAAGGGCCTGGCGCATATCAAAAAGATACCCCATACGCTTGCCAAGGGGAAGCCTTCGCCAGCTTTCAAAGGCAGCATAGGATGAATCCACGGCCGCAAGAGAGGTTTCATCCGAGGAAAGGGGAACCTCTCCTATGACTTCTCCGGTGGAAGGATTGAACAGCGGGACATATTCAACACCGGTTTCTTCTATCCATTCTCCATCAATAAAATTTCTAATCCGTGTAAATTCCATCTAACTTCCCTCCTTGAATGCGCCCAAACAAACAATCAATCCAATTCAACTATCGTTGATTCCTGACCTTGCTGTCTGGCACACTGAAAAATATGATCTGATATATCAGATATCAGCTTGATCATAATTATAGTATCAAAAATGGATTGTCAACCCAAAAAAACAGAACAATCACTGGTTTTAAGCAATATTTATTGACGAATCGCTTTTCTTGATATATCAGTTACCAAGCATTATTTTTTAATCCTTTTCAGGCAGGAAAACCCCATGAAAGATGAAACATCATTGCGTGAGGCAGTACATGCTTATTTTTGTGAGCAAATGAAAATAGGGCGCCTTGGGGCCGGTAATTACATCAATCAACCTGAGATATGCCAGGAAATGAATATCAGCAAGGCACCCCTGCGGGATGCCCTGATCCAGCTGGAAACCGAAGGGTTTGTCACCATATTACCCAGAAAAGGCGTTTTAATCAACGCCATGACCCTCCAGGATGTGAAAGAGGCCTATGACCTCCTGGCAGCTTTGGAATCATCGGCCATACTAGCAGCCTTTGACCGAATTGATCAAGCCCATATAGAAAAGATGAAAACCCTGAATACCCGGTTGTTGGAAACCCTTGAAAACGGGCAATTTGACGAATACTATCAATTGAATACTGCTTTCCATAACATTTTCCTTGAGCTTACGGAAAACAGGTTGCTAATGAAAATCACCTCACCCATTATGCAGCGACTTTATAATTTCCCCTTGAGAACCTATGTTGTGGAGTGGGAAAAAATCAATCTGTCAGAACACACCCGGCTCATTGATTCCATACAAAAGGGGAACTTCAGGGCAGCCGCCAGCATCCTGCAATTTGAACACTGGTCTTTTACCCTGCACAAAACCCATATCTGTCAGTTTTATCAACTTTAAAAAATCTAACCGGATTCCGGTTGAAACATAAATTTCCAAAAGCTGTGTGCATTGGTTATCCTGATGGCATCGCAACGGCGCAGGCCGATATCACTAAGCATCCGGTCTGTGCTGGCTTCCCCCGAAAATCGTGTCTTCATTGATCAGTTTTATTAAGATTTGAATTTCAGATTCATCAAAGCTGTCCTTGATCAAAAACATTTTGACCTCTTCCATACTAAAGTCATTGAACGGTTGTCCGTATATCTGGAATAGCCGGTTAACCGCATGTCTTGAGAATATGAATATTATCCAACCGGTTGAAGAGAGGTTGGTTCAAAAAGTTTGTGTTTTCGGGTGGCTTACAAATCCTTTATATAGGGATCGATCATGGCCAGTTCATTGGGCCGGGCATCGCGCCAGGAAATGGTATACAGGGTTTCATCGGAAAGTTTTCTGTCCGGGTGGAGTTGGGCCACCCGGATTTCATTTCCCAGCTCCACCCAAAGTGTCTTCGCTATATCCAGGTCGTAGGTTTTGGATATTTTTTTGGCAAAATTATCAATATAATTTTTCAATGAGGTGTTCATGTATTGGGTTGTTTCTTGGGATTTGAAAATCACAGCAACGGGAAACAGATAGCTGATGGCCTTGGTGTCGTCCCCCAGTTTGACAATCCTAACCCGGTAAGACCCGGGCCACCAGGAAATGGGTTTTTCACCTTCATGGCTCTTTCCATCCCATTCATAGGTAATATCGTGAAGAATCATGGACCCTCCTTTGCGCTTTAAGTTAACCCATTGCCCTGCGGCAGGCCTGGGCAAAATCTTCCGGATAGCACCCGCTGATCCATCGAAGCTGTGCTTCGGAAAAGGTTCCCGGGGCATAGGGAAGCCTGGGGAGAAACGAATACAATAGATGCTGATCTGACCCGGGTCTGTCAAACCGGCCGGACAATTCAACCGCCGTGACCATCTGGGCTCCCAGGTGTTCAAGTGTCTGGATGGCGATGAGCATGGCATGGTCCAGGGAGGCTCGCAGGGTGGTGTCGGCTTCCAGAATATTGCCGCACCGGCTTTTTGTCATGAGGCAAAGCTCCCACTCACTGACCTGGGCCTTGGGTACAAACAAAATTACCCGGGGGTCTTCATGGACAATGAGGGAGTTTTCCCCCGTGGAGTTTTCCCCCGTGGAGTTCTCACTCGAGGATTTTTTGTCTGTCCGCTCATTGTTCCGGATGG
>CAXHYW010000148.1:0-7651 GCA_964021475.1 uncultured Desulfobacteraceae bacterium
GGGTTATCCGCTTTTATAGGATCAAAATTGGGAATGCTGGAAGGGACCAACAATATTTTCATGATTTCGGGTATCTGCACAACCCTGACCTTTTTGACAGAACTCACCTCCAATACCGCCACCACCCAGATGATCCTGCCAATTCTCTCCTCCATTGCCGTGGCCATGAAAACCAATCCCCTGATGCTGTTGATACCGGCCACGCTTTCCGCATCCTGTGCCTTTATGATGCCCGTGGCAACCCCCCCGAATGCCATTGTTTTTGGCAGCGGCCGGATCAAAATTTTTGAGATGGTAAAGGTGGGTATTTACATCAATATCATCGGGATTGTTATGGTCACAGGGATTTTTCTGGTCCTTGGAACCTTTGTCTTCTCAATTGATCCCACTGTGATTCCTGACTGGGCGTTGCTTGCCAAGGGATAAGTATTTTTACGGCTGTGGTCCTTGGCAAACAGCCCGGTTATTCAAAGAAAAGGGAGCTCCCGGACATGCCCCCGGAGGCTCCCTTTTTCCCATACATGCTTTTCGTATCCCCTTACTTACCCCTTCTTTCCGGTTGCCACCCCATGGGTTTTAAGTATGGCATAAAGTCTGGACCGGGATAGCCCCGAGATCATGCAGGCCTCTTTTATACTAGCCGTCTGATGCATCAAATCCACCAAATATTGTTTTTCACACGTCAAGGTAACCTCCTCCCTGAATTCGGCAAGAAGAGGCAGTTTGCCATTTGGATATTCCGGTGGATATTCCGGGGACAGACGGTCGGCCCCATTTTGGGTTTGATTTGATTCTACCCGATTTAAATTTGCCCGATTTAAATTTATCTGGTCCGGTTTTATTAAGTTTGACTTCACCACATGGAGCCGCAGTTGTTTGGGCAGATGTTTTGGGAAAACCGTGGGTTCGCTTAAGGCGGCAACCACCACATGTTCCATGGTGTTGGAAAGTTCCCGGACATTGCCAGGCCAAGAGTAGCTGGCCAGCACATCAAAAAAATCTGAAGAAACCCCCTTGCTGTCCAGCCCTTGGCTGTCACAAAAATAGTCCAGATAATATCGGGCCAGCTGTTTAATATCCTCTCCCCGTTCACAAAGCCTTGGCAGATCAATGTGAAGGGAACGAATACGAAATAAAAGGTCTTTTCGAAAACTGCCCTTTTCCACCATTTCATCCAGATTTTTGTTTGTGGCGGCAATGAGCCTGAAATCACTCGGTATTTCTTTCCCGCCCCCCAGGGGCCGATATTTTCTTTCCTGGAGCACCCGTAAAAAAATTTTCTGTAGGGCCGGGGACAATTCTGCGATCTCATCCAGAAAAAGACTGCCCTTGTCCGCCATTTTAATCAAACCGGACCCATGGCCATCGGCCCCGGTATAAACCCCCTTTGTATGGCCGAACAAAATATTTTCCGCCAGGGCTTCAGGCAAAGAAGCACAGTCAACAATCACCAACTCATGGGAATCCCGGCCACTGTTAACATGGATGGCATTGGCAAACAATTCCTTACCAGTGCCGGTTTCTCCGGTAATCAATACATTGGCATCACAGGCAGCCGCCTTTGCCACAAGATCCAGGGAGCGTTTCATTTTCAGGCTGTTGCCGATGATGGATTCGTGTTTCAAACATTTGATCTGCGAGGTGTCCAGGCTTTTTTTCCGTTCAGCCCGATATTGGAGAACCCGGGTGATGGTCAGGGAAATTTTCTGGGTTGAATCTGTTTTTTCAATATAATCCCAGGCCCCGTTCAGAATTGCAAGTTCCGCCCCTTGAGCATCCCCTGCCCCTGTGATAATAACCACCTCGGGCGACAAAAGCTTTTCTTTTAAAATGGGAAGAAGATCAAGGCCATTGCCGTCGGGCAGTCCCACATCCAGTAAAATCAGATCAAACTCAATTTTTGCAACAATTTTCAAGGCCTCTGCAATGGTAGGCACATCAAAGAACGCGTGTCCCAAACGGGTTACAACCCGCTTGATGGCATAGCAGAAGATATCGTCATCATCAATTGTCAGTATGTTAACCATGGGGTTCCTGATTTCTTTAAGCATTGTTTTTAACCGACTTCCTAGTGTCCAGAAGGTTTCGGATCACCATGCTCATGGGTTTTATCTCAAAGGGCTTTGAAACCGTTTCATCAATCAACGCCTCAAGGTCATATTCACTATCCAGATATATATCATCTTTTTTATTAAAAAAACCGCTGCACATGATAATGGGAATATCCTTTGAGATCCCACGGATATCGTGGGCAAGGGCAACCCCTGTTTTACCGGGCATGATCCTGTCGGTGATCACAAGGTCAAATGCTTCCGGATTTTTCTTAAAAACAGCCAGTGCATCTTCCGCCTTGTTTGCACAGGTCACCTCATACCCCAGCCGCCGGAGCATTTTGGAGGCAGAATAGATCATGTTTTCGTCGTCATCCACAAAAAGAATTCTTTCATCTCCTTTTCCTTTTTGCACAAAGGGCGCCACCTGGTCTGCCTCTTCCAACAGATCTATTTCTCCCATGCAGGGGAAAAAAACATGGAAGCGACTCCCTTTTGAAAGTTCACTTTCCGCCGTGATAATCCCCTTGTGGCGTTTAACGATCACATCGCTCATGGCAAGTCCCAGGCCCGTCCCCCCGGTATTCATGTGGGTGGTATAAAAGGGGTCAAACATTCTTTCAAGCACCTGGGTCTCCATACCGCATCCGGTATCGGATATGGATAGACAAAGGTAGGGCCCCTTTTCCAGATTCTCCAGGGCCTCAATCGCATCTATCGTTGAATCCACCCGTTTAAGGGAGATGGTCAACACACCGTCCTTGCCCCCCATGGCATGTTCGGCATTTAATAACAGATTCATGATCACCTGGTGAATCTGGGTGGGATCTGCGGGAATAAAATCAAGTTTTGAGGCAATGAAAAGCTTTATCTGAATGCCTGCCGGTTTAAAGGTTTTAAACAGGTCCAGACATTCAAGTATGATTCTGTGAAGCTTCACCGGTTGTCTTTTTGTATTTCGGCTTCTGCTGTATTCAAGAATCTGCTTGACCAGTTTTTTACCCCGTATGGCCGCCTTTAGAATATGTTTGAGATCTTCATGGGCCGGATTATCCTCTTCAACATCTTCAATGGCCATTTCGCTACAGGTGGTGATCGCCCCGAGTATGTTGTTAAAATCATGGGCAATTCCGCCGGCAAAGGTGCCGATGGCCTCCATTTTTCTCACCTTTTGCAGTCTGATCTCAAGATCCTGCTGCCTTTCCTGGGCGGCACGGGTCATCTTGAGGATAGGGGAGACCGAAAATTTGGCAAACAACCAGGCAATGATAAACACCATGAGAACCACGCAGGCAAATACCAGGTACATGAATTTCTGAAATTTATACAGCTCCCGGTAGGCTTCATTTTTTTCCTGTTCCAGAATCAGGCGCCATCCCAACGGGTTCGTTTCAAGGACCCCTATTTTCAGGCGGTGGTTGTCCCCCAAAAATTCCCGGAAACCCTGTCCATTTTTGCTGTGCCGGATCATGGGATGGTCCCCCAAATTTATTTCATTCCCCAGAGATTTTTTCTCCGGATGGGCAAGGAGATTATTTTTTTCATCCAGAAGAAATGCAACCCCCGTGCTTCCGCTCCGCCAGGTAGCAACGGAATTGGAAATGGCATCGATGGTCATGGCAGCGGCAAGCACCCCGGCAAACTTGCCATTTTGGATGATGGGAACCGCCAGGACAAGGGCGGGTTTCTGGGAGGTTTTCCCCATAAGGGTCTGCCAGGCGAAGGGCTTTCCCTGTTCAAGATCTGAAAAATAGTGTCGGTCAGAATAGTCTTTTAAGGCTCCCCCGTCGCTTCTAGCAAGGTTTCTCCCCTGGGCATCCAGGGTAAAGACCAGATACATCCAGGGATATTCCCCCCCAATGGTCTGCAATATTCTGGTTTGCCCCGGGGCGTCCATGGCAGTTATACCAGCGTGTTTGGAAGCGGTTTTCAAAGCCCTCAGATTCTTATCCAGCCATTCGTCCATATGACCCAAAAGAGAATGGGTGGTTTGTGTCATAAAAATCTGGGTATCCTGCTGAATTCGATGGGTAATTTCTGAATAAATGGAAAAAAAAAGAAGGCTCAAAGAGGCAAGGCTTATGATCAGCATCAGTATCAATACCTTGGGATAAAGCCCCAGGTTTGACTTCAAAATTTTTTTTTCGCCCATGTCGATATGAATACTTGCCCGGGACCCTAAACGCTTTCTGAAATGTTCAATCCGACAATTTTGGAAAAAACAAATTCTTGTTTCATATGGGCGTTTTTAGCATCATTGAGCTGTTGCAATGGAGAGGTTTCAGATGAACTGTTTTGCTGGCCTGAAGTTGAACTGCCATAGGGACTATTTTGAGTGGCATTGGAATAGGTCTCTATTTGATCTTTTTTAACATTTAAATAAGCCAGTTTTGCCAGATTTTCACTGTCTATCTTACCGGAGTTTACTGCCAGGGCACCCTTGATCAGGGAGTTATCGCTTGATCCTCCTCCCAATGCCTGTTTTACCATATTCTGGTAAGTTCTTCGTTCTATCGCATTAAATGCCTGTTCTCGACTGACCTCCGCTGTAAGTTCCCGGTTAGGGGTGGTGATACTGATCTGGGCGATGTTTTGAGATTTATCTCCCGAGCTGACATTATCCTCCCCGGCTTTAATCTCAATGACGATCTTATCTGGATCCCCCTGGCCGGACTTGGGCGATGGGGCCGATGGGCTATAATACTGGTTTCCCTGGAGGGGGGTTGACCCTGAAATTGTTGTCATCGTCTT
Organism: uncultured Desulfobacteraceae bacterium; assembly: GCA_964021475.1. Lineage (GTDB taxonomy): Bacteria > Desulfobacterota > Desulfobacteria > Desulfobacterales > Desulfobacteraceae > NBML01. The sequence goes on from CAXHYW010000148.1 coordinate 4,803, forward strand.
CCTCCTATAACCAAAAATAGTTGTCTTGAGTATAAAGCTCATAATAAGCCTTCTTGAAAAATAGTCAAGAATTGATCCCGTTCCCAGCAATTCTTGAGCCCTTACCGGCCGGGGGATGGGGGAGAAACACCTGTCCTCCTATACAATATCTTTCAACACTAATATATGGCCCTATATATGGATTTATTCCCTTTCTTCTGGTATAAAATAAATTTGCTACCGTCCTGTTTTGTTAAAGCAGTTACAAAAATAACACCCACAGGAACGGCAGGTTTATAATAACCGGCATGGCCGGAGTTTCATATAAAAGATCCACGGGGAAAAAGAGATATTATGAAAATTTTTAATTACCCTTCAGACCAGGCAGAAAAGAGAGTCAAAGATACCATAGAAAGGGGCTTGGGATTTTCCCAAGAAGACCATGACAATGTCCAGGGTTACATTGATGATGTCAGGAAAAGAGGGGATCAGGCCCTGGTGGAATATACCAATAAGTTTGATTCAAAGGCCGTGACACAAGATACCCTGAAAGTCACCCCGGAAGAATTCGATACCGCCATGGCGTCCATTGACCCGGATTTTTTAAAAAGCCTGGAACGGTCCGTAAGCCAGGTTACGCAGTTTCATCTAAAGCAAAAAGAAAAATCCTGGATCGATACACCCCGAAACGGGGTGATGGTGGGTCAGTTGGTTAAACCTGTGGAAGCTGCTGGTGTCTATGTTCCCGGTGCCCAGGGCGGTAAAACCCCCCTGGTCTCCTCGGTACTCATGGGTGGAATTCCGGCAAAAGTTGCCGGGGTGGAATCCATAAACCTTGTGACCCCGCCCATGGAAAATGGCCGGATCAACCCCCATATCCTGGCTGCAGCCAAAATGGTGGGGATTTCATCTGTCTTCAAGGCTGGCAGCGCCTGGGCAATTGCCGCCCTGGCCTATGGAACCGCCCAGGTCCCACGGGTGGACGTGATTGTGGGGCCGGGAAATATCTATGTCACCCTGGCCAAGAAAATTGTTTCGGGAACCGTAGGGATTGACATGATCGCAGGGCCTAGTGAAATTTTGATCATTGCAGACAAGGATGCCAACCCGGATTTTATTGCGGCAGATCTACTCTCCCAGGCAGAGCACGATGTCATGGCCTCGTCCATTCTTGTCACCGATTCCCAAGCGCTGGCCGAAAAAACAATTTTAGCGGTTGAAAAACAATTAAAAAATCTGTCCCGACAGGATATTGCCAAGGTTTCCATTGAAAACTTCGGGACCATTCTGTTGGTGCCGGACATTGAAACCGGCATTGATCTTTCCAACCGGTTGGCCCCGGAGCATTTGGAACTCATCGTCAAAGACCCCTTCAACTATATTGATAGAATCCGCAATGCGGGTGCCCTTTTTATTGGGTCCTATACCCCGGAACCCATGGGAGACTATATTGCAGGCCCCAACCATGTGCTTCCCACGGCCGGGACGGCAAGGTTTTCATCGGCATTGAGCGTGGAGCACTTCACCAAAAAAACCAGTCTGATCCATTATTCAAAGGAAGCCTTTGAAAAAGAGGCCGATGACGTGATCCGCCTGGCCATGACCGAAGGGCTGGATGCCCATGCCAATAGTGTAAAAATCCGCCAATAAAACCAATCGTTTTAAGGTGTTACAGGAGTTTTTCCAGGGCCTCTTTCAAATTTTGAACCGAAATCGGCTTTGCCAGGGAATCGGCAAAGCCGAACTCTTTGCAATTTTCCATGGCAGGATCCTGGGAATACCCGGAAGCCACAATGGCCTTCATTCCCGGATTCAGGGCCGTCAATAGCGCCATTGTTTCGAGACCTCCCATTCCCTGCTTGACCTCCAGATCTAAAATGACGACAGCAATTGTCTTTCCCGACAAAATCATTGACTGATATTTTTCCACAGCTTCTTCACCATTCCGGGCAAGAACGGGTGTATACCCCAACCGAATGAGTATTTTTTGAGTGATCTGCCGGATCATGGGGTCATCATCCATGAACAAAACAAAAGGGTTCTCTTCTTTAGTGGATTTGATGGTCTCCATACCCGTCTTGCCATCAGTATCCCCGTCGGTCAGCTGAACCCCAGGGAGGTTTTCCCGGGACGGCTCTTTTTGAAACACCGGCAATATCACCTCCACCCGGGTTCCCCTCCCCGGGGTAGAGTCAATCCGGATGGTTCCCTGGTGATTTCTGACAATGGACCAGGCAATGGACATGCCAAGGCCGGTTCCCTTATTTTTCCCCAGGGGTTTGGTTGAATAATAGGGCTCAAAGACTTTTTCAATATTGTGGGGTTCAATACCCCGGCCCTGGTCCTTAAAACAGATAAATATCATGCCCGGCTTTTTAGGATGAACACCGGCCGTTACCACTACGGGTTTTTCCATATCCATGGCTTCGGCTGCATTGACAACAATATTTTTTACCACCTCTTTCATCTGGCCCTGATCGGCTTCCATCACCGGCGGAAGATCCGCGACAGTCAACTCATATTCAATCCCCTCGGACTCGGCAATGGAGGCCAGAGTTTCTTTTAAAAAGCCATGGGTATCAATGTGGGATTTAATACGAACCCCGCCCTTGGAGAAAACAATAAACTTTGAGGCCAGTTCCTTTGCCTGGAGAACCGACGCTTCGGCATCGGCGAGATACTCCATTCGCTGATCAGGAGAAGCCATCATCTGGGCCAGGTTGATATTTCCCAGGGTAATGGACAGGGTATTATTAAAATCATGGGCAATTCCGCTGGCCAGGGTTCCAATGGCTTCCAGTTTTTCAGACCGAATCAGTCTTTTCCGGGCCTGTTTCAACTCATTTTCAGACCGTTTTCTCTCTATGGAG
>CAXHYW010000149.1:0-7651 GCA_964021475.1 uncultured Desulfobacteraceae bacterium
CTGATCCTAATCCTGATCTTTCGATCTTAGCTTCTGGTCATAACATCTGGTCATATCTTCTGGTCTTGGCTTCTGGTTTCAACGCCTGGCTTATACCCCAAATTATTCTTTGGCCTTGGATCCCTTTTTGGGAGGCGCATCTGAAATCCCCAGGGCTTCTCTGACTTTAATTTCTATTTTTTTAAATATATCCGGGTTGTCCAGAAAAAAGACCTTTACATTCTCCCGGCCCTGGCCAATCCGTTCCCCGTCAAAGGAGTACCAGGACCCGCTCTTATCAACGATGGAAAGTTCAACTCCCATGTCCAGCAAATCCCCGGTCCGGGAGATCCCTTCCCCGAACATGAGATCGAACTCCACATTTTTAAAGGGGGGGGCCAGCTTGTTTTTCACCACCTTAACCTTGGTTCTGTTACCGGTAATATTATCCCCTTCCTTGATGGCAGCCGCCTTTCGGATTTCAAGACGCATGGAGGCATAAAATTTTAGGGCATTACCACCGGTGGTGGTCTCGGGGTTGCCGTAAACCACACCGATCTTCATCCGAATCTGGTTGATAAAAATAAGGGTGGTTTGGGTTTTGCCGATGGTACCGGTGAGTTTCCGCAGGGCCTGGGACATGAGCCGTGCCTGGAGTCCCATGTGGGAATCCCCCATATCTCCTTCAATTTCAGCCCGGGGCACAAGAGCTGCCACCGAATCCACGACCATGATGTCGATCCCCCCGCTTCTGACAAGCATATCCGCAATTTCCAGAGCCTGCTCACCGGTATCCGGTTGGGAGATCAAAAGCTCGTCGCAGTCCACGCCCAAGCGTTTGGCATAGGAAACATCCAGGGCGTGCTCGGCATCAATAAAAGCGGCTATCCCCCCACTTTTTTGGGCTTCTGCCACGGCATGGAGGGCCAGAGTTGTTTTCCCCGAAGATTCAGGACCATAAATTTCAATGACCCTGCCGCGTGGATATCCGCCCACCCCTAAAGCCTTGTCCAGGGCCAGGGACCCCGTACGTATAATCGGAACTGCCTCCACTTCCCTGCCACCCAGTTTCATGATAGAGCCTTTGCCGAACTGACGTTCAATCTGGCTCATGACTGTCTGGACTGCTTTTTCCTTGTCTGAATTTTTTTCCATGCCTTTTCTCCTAAAACAAACCCACTATATAAAAAAATTTGAGCACAAGTGCTGCCAGCACTCCTGCCATGATGTCATCCAAAACAATGCCAGCACCACCTGAAAATTTATTTTCAAAATATTTCACCGGAACCGGTTTCAAAATATCAAAGCATCTAAAGGCCACAAACCCAAAGGCTATGCTCCACCAATTTATGGGAACCAGGGTCATGGTGACGCAAAACCCGGCTATTTCATCAATCACAATACTGCCCGGGTCCTTTTCACCCATGAGTTCGGCAGCGCGGTCCGCAAGATACACGGAGAAAAGGATAAGGCTGACCAGAAAAAAAGTCATGGGGCCCGGGGTCATCCATCCCATCAACCAAATCAAAGGTATGGCAGCCAGGGTCCCGAAGGTGCCAGGCGCCACGGGTATGCGGCCCAGGCCAAATCCATGCGCCCCCAAAAGTATCAGTCGATCAAACAGGTGCATCTTTTTTGGTTTCATATCCCCTAAATTCATTTTGTATATCTTGGCCCTACCCCCTGTCAAGGGGATTCACCTCTGCCATCACCCTGGCATAAACATCCTGCAAGGGCAGATCCTGTTCAAGGGCCACTTGTTTACATGCCTCATATTCCGGCACAAATCGAATCCTTTTTTCAGGATCTGTGATTTTTTTCACCAGAATCCGACCCAAACTGGTCTCCAGGGTCACCCCCTCCCGGGCCAGAACCAAACGGTTGCATTCATGGTACCGCAGACCAATGGCCGTGGTCTGGGTCAAGATCAAACGGGATAACACCTCAAGCTCCTGACCACGACAAATCACTTCAATTTTGGTGCCGGGCCGGTTTTTCTTCATATAAACCGGGGTGAAGGTCACATCCAGTGCCCCTTTTTCAAAAAGCTGTTCCATGACAAACCCCAATATTTCCGGGTTCATATCATCCACATTGGTCTTGACCACAAAAACCGTTTCCCGTTCAAGGGAATCGGGGAACAAATGAGCGGTTTTAAGCGGACTCGGTTCATGGGAGCTGTCTGTCTTTGCAGTCTTTGTCTTTTCCACCTCAGGTGCAGTACCCAGAACCATGCGCAACAGATTGGGCAGACGGGAATTGGTTTCCCGTTTTCCCGCCCCATATCCAATGCGAGAGATCTTTATTTCCGGCATGGGGCCGAAGGAAGTTGCAAGGGTGGCCACAATGGCAGCGCCTGTGGGGGTCACAATCTCAGTGGTCGCATCGGAACCTGTTACGGGGATTCCCTCTAAAATGGCCAGCGTTGCCGGCACCGGCACGGGAATTGAGCCATGGGCACAGTCCACAAATCCGCTTCCAAGAGGCACCTTTGAGGCGATGACGGTGTTCACCCCTAAATAGTCCACGCCTAAAAAACTGCCGATGATATCCACCAGGGAATCAACACCGCCAATTTCATGAAAATGAACCGTTTCAATTTTTTTACCGTGGATACGGCTTTCCGCCATGGCTATTTTCTCAAATGCCCCAAGACTGTTTTTTTTCACCGATTCAGGCAGATCGCTGGATGAGATAATTTGTCGGATATCCATGTAAGTTCTTGCCTTAAGTTCATCCTTAACATCCACGAACAGGTTCACCGCCCGCAAATGGTGTTTGAACACAATTTCACTGCGAAGAGAAAATCCGCTTAACACGGGAGCAAGCTTTTGTTCCAGCCATTCCAATGGCACCCCGAGATCCACCAATGCCCCAAGGGTCATGTCCCCGCTGATACCGGAAAACAGATCCAGATAAAGTATCATTTATACTAGTTCTCCTGCGGCATGGACCGTAAGGATCTCAAGAACCAACCGGGCCGCATTTTCCATATCTGAAAGAGCAATGGATTCTTTCAGGGTATGGACATCGGTCATTCCCGTACCGAGGACACCGGCCACAATGCCTTTCCCAAAAAAGATATTGGCATCGGCACCCCCGCCAATGGTTTTGCTTTCCAACTTTCGCCCAAGATTTTCGGCGGCTTTCCTTGCAAGGGTAATGGTCGGATGATCTTCGGGAATATTCGTGTTGGGAAAATCCTGCTCCACCTCAATCTCAACCCGGGGAAGGGATTCGCCCTCCTGGCGAAGACTTGCCACAGCCGTCTCAAAGCCAGTAATAATGTTATCGGTAACCTGTTTTAATTTTCCATTGTCATGGGATCTGGCTTCCCCATGAATCTGTACATAATCCGGCACGATATTGGTTGCCATGCCGCCTGTAATCGTTCCCAAATTGCAGGTGGTGACCGCATCTATCCGTCCTAGTGCAAGGCTTGATATCGCCTTGGCTGCCGCGTAGATGGCAGAAATCCCTTTTTCCGGAGCAGCGCCTGAATGGGCGGCCTTGCCGTGAACGTTAATGGTGATTTTATTGGCGCTGGGGGCTTTGGTAACAATCCCTTCCGTGTCCGTGGAATCCAGAATATAGCCAAATTTTGCATCCATCAAAGACAAATCCAGATGTTTAGCCCCCAAAAGCCCAATCTCTTCACACACGGTAAACACAATATCCACCGGGGGGCAAGGAAGATTATTTTCTTTCACCACTCTCATCACCTCTAAAATAATGGCCAGGGCCGACTTGTCGTCTCCCCCTAAAATGGTGGTGCCATCGCTTGTGAAAATACCGTTTTCAAATTGAACCTTCACCCCTTTTCCCGGCAGAACGGTATCCATGTGACCGGACAAAAACAAGGCAGGGACATCCTTTGTGCCTTTAAATTTTGCCACCAGGTTCGAACAGTTTCCCCCCACCTTTTGGGCGGCATCATCAAAACAGACACTGGCACCCAATTCCAATAAAATTTTCTCAAGCACTTTGGAAATCTTGGCTTCGTGGTATGATTCTGAATCAATCTGAGCAAGCATTTTGAAACAATCACCCAGTCTTTGCGTATTAATCATTATGATTTCCTTATTTTTTACCCGTATTTTTGTATTGACAACCATAGTTTTTAAATCAAAGGGTATTTATACTAAACTTCCCGGCTTAATTCCATACCTAATTTTGAAGTGATCAGACAATGAAAACGTGTCACAAAACAAGAAAATCACAATGCATTTTTAAGGGATTGGATAAACATGGTATCTATTATACGGATCGGTTTCCGGTCCAATTTTGCGTCAACGAGATTAAGGATTTATTTTGCAGTGCCGCTGTCATATGGCATATCATAATATTCGAAAATAGAGCGGCATAGATCTTATTCGTCGTCAAAAAACCCAGGTTACATTAAACTCTTCAGTTCGGCCAATGCATAAGCCACTTTCTATAATTGAGTTCTAAGATGTTCATGGCCACACTATTTCTAAACCGCTGAACCGCCTATTTTTTTTCTGAAAAAATTTCCGCCATCATGCACCGGGCACTGCCACCCCCAACCGATTCAATGGTGGTAAGATCCATGGGTAAAATTTTTCCATGGGTTTGAAGCCTATGAATCTGATCCGGATCAAACCCTTGATGGGCACTCTTGGACATGACAATCAAAGGGGTTCCGCCGGCGGAATTCACCTGGAGGATATTGCCGCAAAAACTGTTTTCCATTTGATCCATGGAAATTTCAATCAGATCAAAGGATGCTTCAAGGTTTCCTTTCACCTGCTCCCGTTCCGTTTTGTCAGGGATGCAGTCCAGACAGACCACGGCAAAGGCATCTCCAATGCTCATCATCACGTTGGTATGATAAATAGGGGTTCCCCTGGAGCTTTTGGTATTAAACATGATCCCCTGCTTGTAAAACCGCAACCGGATGAAATTGTCGAACTGTGTTTCATCACATCGATTGGATCGGGCTGCATAGACCACCTCTTCCCGATGATCGATAATCATGGAACCCGTCCCTTCCAGGAAATGATCGGCCTCGCCAAGTTGCCCCACATTGAGCACATTTCTAATCTTGTACCCGTTGGCCCGCAATAATTTTTCAACATCCTGGGGACGTCGCTCGTGCCGCCGGTTCATGGCGGCCATGGGATAGGTGATCAGGGTACCGTCGTGTTCCGTTGAAAACCAATTGTTGGGGAAAATGGCATCCGGGGTTTTTCCGTAAGACAATTCCGATTTTTCCAAAATCAGAACAGTGACCCCTTCTGACCGAAGCTTGTCCACCATGGCCTGGAACTCAAAATTGGCCTTTTTATTTATTTCTTCCTCTGAAATCTTCAGGCGTTGCTGGAACTCGTTGTCCAGGCCGGTCTCTTCATTAAATCCAAAATCATAAGGCCGAACCATCAAAAGGGTATCCGTCGTTCTGGAGACATCTAACATAAACACCTCATATTTTTTTTACTTTACCGATACTCAATAAAATTTCCAACTGAATTGCCCGATTACCATCTTTCGTCCTTTTAAGTCAAGACGTTCTGCCGAACATTCTGGGGCATCAATACGAGGATGTCAATCTTCGCCTTTTGTAGGACTTAAATTTTGACGATTGACAATCTGACGATAGAACCATAGAATACCCGAAACCCCATATTATTTACGGAGTAAAAAATGACAGGAATTCAGCAAGAGAACCCCTGTGTCATCATTGTGGACGATGTCCCAGAAAATCTGCGCATCCTGGTCGAATTATTAAGAACCGATTATCGGGTGATTCCGGTAAAAGACGGAGAGGCAGCACTCAAAAAAATATCCAAGGCACCGTTTCCCGACCTTGTATTACTGGACATCGTCATGCCGGGTATGGATGGATATGAAATATGCAGACAGTTGAAGAAAAACCCAAAAACCCGACATATCCCTGTCATTTTTATCACTGCCATATCTGAAGTAATGGATGAAGCCAAGGCATTCGAAATCGGTGCGGTTGATTATATCACCAAACCATTTAATCCCCTCACTGTCAAGGCCAGGGTCCGCACACATATTGAACTAAGTAATACCATGAAAGAGCTGCAACATGCATTGGAAAAGATCAAGGCATTGAATGGACTGATTCCCATCTGTTCATCGTGTAAAAAGATAAGAGACGATAAAGGGTATTGGAACTTGCTGGAAGCCTATATTGAAAAATATTCCGATGCCATCTTCACCCACGGCATCTGCCCTGAATGCACGGAAAAACTTTACAGCCAAGCAGATTGGTACATTAAAAGAAAAAAATGACGGATAACGTTCTTGAGGTGCACGGTGAAACTTACGTTGCAAACTTTTTGTTTCAGTCCTCGCTTAACCCTCATTTCTCCTGCGATTCATAAAAAACACACTACCGGGGATCTCTTTTGCTTTTTTCTTTACCTCGGAACAGGCATCGTTGATTTTAAGGTAGTGATCATATTTTCCCGTGGACAAATCAACGCCACCCATGCTGATACTGATCAAAGGGAATTGTTGCAGTTTCCCCTCCCGATTCTCGGAAACAATGAACCCGGCTTCAATATCTGAACTTTTGTAAAAATCACGGATCTGTTGGTCAAAGCGCTGGATAATGCGCTTTGCAACCGAATAACTAAGATCAGCTGAAACCATTAGAACAAAATCATCGCCACCGATATGGCCGATAAAGGCATCGCCTGATGTGTCAATGGACAAAACAGCCTCTTTAAGAATCGCTGAGGTCGTTAGCAGAACCTCGTCCCCCCGGGCAAACCCGTAAATGTCATTATAAACCTTGAAATTATCAAGGTCCGTATAGATAAGTACCTGGGAAGACTTGTTTTTAAACGCCCGGGTAATGGCTTTTCGGATACTGTTATTGCCGGGCAGGCCGGTGATGGGATTGGCATCAAGGGCAATTTTATAAAGCCGTTGCAATTCAAGCATTGCCCGCCGCATATTGACATGGGTTTTCACCCTGGCCTTGACAATAGCCGTATTAAAGGGTTTGGTGATATAATCCATGGCACCGAGCTCAAAGGCCCTGGCATTATCCCGGGTCTCGGAAACAGATGTGATAAAAATCACCGGGATATCTCGGGTTTTTGGATTTTCCTTTAACCGTCTACAGACCTCGTAGCCGTCCATAAGCGGCATCAAAAGATCCAGCAGTACCAGATCGGGCAGAGGAGAGCTCAATACTTTTTCAAGGGCAAATTCACCGCTTGTGGCAGGGATAGTGGCATAGTCCTGTTTGAGGATTTCCATGAGCATCCGGATATTTTCCGGTACATCGTCAACGATCAGAATTTTGGGCTTTTTCTCTTGTTCAGCCATTCTTTTCATCCCCAGGTAAGTTTAATCCAGCCTCTATCCTGCCAAGGCAGGCAAGTGCCGATGCTTCATCAAATTCATCCAGATGGTCGACCAATTCCTGGAATAGAGTAGATAGTCTTGAATGATGCAACAGGCCTTGTAATAAAATGATCCGGTCCATGGCAGCCCCGTAGTCAGAAAGAACCAGGGACTTAATTTCGGTGAGTATAGGGGCCACTTTTTCAACATCAACCGGTCTATCGCCTGACACCTCGATTGTGTGCTTCTGATTTTCTGCCAAATCAAGGGGCTCGATTGTTTCCATGGTGGTCTTAAGTACTTTGACAAACACAACCCGTTGTCTTTC
>CAXHYW010000150.1:0-7622 GCA_964021475.1 uncultured Desulfobacteraceae bacterium
CCCTTGCCCAAACCCAGCGGATCTGCGCATCGGTGAATGTGGCCACCACAAAGGCTGGCATTAACATGGATGCCGTCCTTTTAATGGCCCGGGCCATTAAAGAAGCCGCGGCCCTGACAGCCGATGACGACGGACTGGCCTGTGCCAAGCTCTGTGTGTTTGCCAATATTCCTGAAGACATGCCCTTTATGGCAGGAGCCTATCTGGGAGTTGGAGTGGCCGATGCCGTTATTAATGTGGGGGTCTCTGGCCCCGGTGTGGTCAAACGTGCCGTTGAAAAAAGCGTAAATGAAAAAAAACGAACCCTGGGCCAGATTGCCGAAATCATTAAACGAACCGCCTGTAAGGTCACCCGGGTGGGAGAACTCATCGGCCGGGAAGTGGCCGAAAACCTTGGGGTTAAATTTGGGGTGGTGGACCTGTCCCTTGCCCCCACACCCACTGTGGGGGACAGCATCGGAGAAATATTCCAGGCCATGGGGCTTACCCACATCGGGGTTCCCGGCTCCACCGCAGCCCTTGCCATGCTCAACGATGCGGTCAAAAAGGGAGGCGCCTTTGCAAGTTCCCATGTGGGGGGACTTTCCGGGGCATTTATACCGGTGAGTGAAGATTTACACATTGCCGAAGCCGCCGAAAAGGGATTCCTGACCATTGAAAAACTGGAAGCCATGACCAGTGTCTGTTCTGTGGGACTGGACATGGTCGCCATCCCCGGGGATATCACCGAAGAATGCCTGGCAGGCATGATTGCCGATGAAATGGCCATTGGGATGATCAATGCAAAAACCACGGCCACCCGTCTGATTCCCGTTCCCGGGAAAAAGGCAGGTGACAAGGTTTATTTTGGCGGTCTTCTAGGCGAAGCCAGAATCATGGATGTTCCCCATTTGGATCTGAAAGATCCCTTTGTTACTTTTGGTGGCCGGATTCCTGCCCCCATTCACAGCCTGAAAAATTAAGAATTTGTCAGGAACTTCGTTATGACCGTATCTAACCCACCGGGCAAAGTGAATTACAAGATCATTTTTGTCCTGACCCTGGTTCACTTTTCCGGTGATTTTTATTCTTCATTTTTCACCCCGCTTCTGCCGGCATTTATGGGAAAGCTTGGCCTGACACTTGCCCAGGTGGGTCTTATCACAGGTTTGGTAAGATTTTTAGCATTTATTGTCCAGCCGGTGGTCGGGTATATGGCAGATCGGCACGAAACAAGGGGCTTTGTCTTTACCGGGCTATTTCTTGCTTTTTTTTGCATTCCCTTCTCAGGTTTGGCTCCAAATTTTTCTTTATTGCTGCTGGCCCTTTGCCTCGGATCCATCGGCTCTTCCATGTTCCATCCCTCAACCACTGGTATGATCCCCTTGTATTCCGGAAACAGGACCGGGTTCTGCCTGTCCATATTCAACACCGGCGGTACCCTTTCCTTTGCCCTGGGGCCGATATTTATCACCTGGTATGTGACAAAATACGGACTGGAAGCCATGCCCTATACGCTGATCCTGGGCCTTGTGGCATTTATAGTCTGTTTTAAATATCTGCCCAGACCGGTTTCAGAAAATCTTTCCCATCTTGGCTTTATCGGTTCCCTTAAAGACAGTCTTGGAAAGGTTTACAAACCCATTCTTCTGATCTGGGTAGTCATGGTGCTCCGGGCCATCACCGGGCAAACCTTCATGACCTTTATGCCCATTTTTCTGGCCGACAAAGGCCATGACTTGAGTTCGGTGGGTCTTATTTTTGCCCTCTTCATCATGGGAGGAACCGTAAGCGGTCTTCTGGCCGGGTATCTTGCTGACCGGATAGGCTGTAAGAAAATCTTCTTTTTATCTTTTTTATCCATGCCCGCCACCCTGTTATTATACCTTTTGCTACCGGGCTTCTGGGTGTATCCAAGCTCCTTTCTGGCAGGATTTTCAGTACTTGCCTCCATGCCCCTGGGGGTTGTCATGGCCCAGAAACTGGCCCCGAAATCCCGGGCCATGGTCTCCAGTCTGATGATGGGATTTGCCTATGGACTGGGCGGTATTTTCACCCCCCTTATGGGAAAACTTGCAGATATCTACGGGTTGGAAACGATTCTTTTTTATACTGCCTTTATCCCCCTTATCTGCCTGGGATTTATCATCAAATTTCCAGAGATGGACCAGGCCTGACGGCACTGGATCAAATGAAACCCTCCAACAAAGATAGAAACCTGATTGCCCTGGAAGAATCTACTCCTTTAGGAATGAATCCCCTTTTAGAAAAGCACACCCCCTTTCATGTTCTGCTGGTGCAACCCCCCATTGAAGAATTTTATCTGACGGCCAAAAGAACCATTCCCTATGGGCTTGCCTCCATCTGCGCGAGCCTTGAATCCGCTGGATACCCCACCCAAATTCTGGATGGCCTTGCCACGAACAAATCTAAATCCATTGCCTATCCCGAAGAATTCTCCCATTTAACCCCCTACTACGGCCGGGATGATATCTCCCTGTTTTCACTGTTTCACCAATTTAAACATTTTGGGTATAGTTATGAACATCTGGCCACCCAGGTCCGGGAGAAAAAACCTTTTCTGGTGGGGATATCCTCCCTGTTCACCGCCTATGGTGACCAAGCACTTGCAACTGCCAAGATTATAAAAAAATTTTACCCCGGGGCTTATATTGTCATGGGGGGGCACCACCCCACCCATTTCCCCAAGGAAGTTTTGGCCTGCAAGGCCGTTGATTTTGTCCTCAGAGGGGAAGCTGAGACATCCCTGCCGCTTCTTTGTGATGCCTTAAGAATGGGAACAGATCTTAACCATGTCCCAGGGCTAGCTTTCAGGAACGTAAACGATATAAAAATTAATCCACCGGTCTGGATAAAGGACTTAAATACTCTCCCATTGCCAGCCCTTTCCCGGATAAACCAATCCTTTTACCAACGCAAGGCAAAGGCATCTGTCACCATGGTTTCAAGCCGGGGCTGCCCCATGCCCTGTTCCTATTGTTCTGTTTCAGCCACGGCCTCCCATGGCAAATTCCGCCAGCGGGATGTGGCACAGGTACTGATGGAAATTAAGGAACAGGCCCATCGACAGGATATTGGATTCATCGATTTTGAAGATGAAAACCTGGCCCTGGATAAATCCTGGATAATGGCGCTCCTGTCCGGCTTAAATGAAATTTTCAAAACAAATCCCCCGGAACTTCGGGCCATGAACGGGCTCTATCCACCCTCTCTGGATAGGGAAATCATGGCTGCCATGAAAACCGCCGGATTTAAAACCATCAACCTCTCTTTAGGTTCTTTTTCCAAAGAGCAGCTTGCCCGCTTTAAACGGCCCGATGTGAGAAGAGCCCACGACCGCGCTCTTTTGATTGCCCAGGATTTGGAATTGACCTGTGTATCCTACTTGATAGCGGCGGCACCCGGTCAATCGGCCGCCTGTTCTCTGAATGACCTGCTCAGCCTGGCCCAGCTAAGAACCCTGGCCGGACTTTCGATTTTCTATCCAGCCCCGGGAAGCCTGGATTATGGAATTTGTAAGGAACAAGGCCTGCTCCCAAAAACTTTTTCATTGATGCGGTCCACGGCCTTCCCCTTAGATAACACCACCAGCAGACTTGAGGCAGTCACCCTGTTGCGCCTGGCACGGATTTTAAATTTCATCAAAAGCCACGTGGATACCAGGGAATGCCTTCCCCTTGTCCAGGCTCAGACCCATGAGGGTGAAGGTGGCGGTCCACACGCCCCCTTTGACAGGGATCACATCAGCCGAAAACTTGTCCAATGGTTTTTATATGACGGGATTATCCGGGGAATGGACAAAAAAGGGAATCTCTATGCCCATAAAACAGATTCAAACCTCTGCCAAAAATTTATTAAAAAAATCAAACAACTTCCCCTCATGGGAGTTGAAAAAGGTCCGTTCACTTTTCCTGCAACCAACTTTCCCTGTGATCCAGACAATAAAAACAAAAATGCGTTCCCTTAGAGAGGCAGAGCCAGAAATGTTCCCCCATTTTGCTTTGTAAGCTCCCGCATCAAAATTGCAAAATGACCGGTGGTGTATTGTGAGAGAAAGCCAACCCCATGTATCTTTGCCAGCCGCTGGCCGTTTTTTTGGCGATTGTTCATTTTCGTGATACGGGCAATAACCGGATCATAGGACCCCCCGGTATAATCATCACCAAAAACATAGATTGCGGTGGACTGACCCGGTTTTGCATAGCGCTTCAACCCCATTTCTATCCCTTCCACGGGACTTGAGTTGGATGCATCCGCCCAATCGCCGAACACATTCATCACGCTTTGGCGTCGCTTAGGAGTGTCGGGAATCCACCGACCGCTATAACCTGCAATCAGCGAGGTTCCCTGGTCATTTAAAATCTGAAACCCCTTCACTTTGGGATGAATACTCAAAACATTTAAGATCTCCTGTGACACCCGGCCCCAGATAGATTGCATACTGCCGGATGTGTCGACAATAAAGAGGACATAGTCACTGTCCACCGGGATACCGCCCACCTCCTCGTCCCGAATGGTGTTGCGGGTCCCAGGTTCAATGGACATGTGCTGGAGCGTCGATTGAACCAGCGACATCCCTTCTAAATCACCGGCCAGGGCATTTTCTTGTTTTTCTTTTTGTGAAAGGTTCTTTGAAAGCGTCTGCACAGAACGGCCTATACTGCCTTTTTCCGCAAGCTGGACATCATTTTTTTTCCTTTGCTGGCTGATCTTTCGGGCCAGGGCATCGGTAATATTCTCCAGGGTCATCACTTGCCCCAACAGTCTTTTTACCTCGACCACACTGGATTGGGAGGTAGTTTGAGACGTATTTGAAATTAACACCAGCAAGACCACCGCCCCAAACCCACAGGAGATGACGTCCAAAAAGGAAAGATTAAATATATCAAACTCTTTTTTCTTGTTTTTCATGGCCAGTTCTCCGCAGGACTGATCACAAGTCCCCCAGATAGGGCTGCCCAACGCCAATATTCATTCACGGCATCGGGATCCCCTTCAATGGGAAGTAAAATCACATTGATCTTCATGGATCCCACCCCACTGTCCTTAATGGTTTGTCGAAACAATTTCACCCGGCATTCACCTGAAATAGTTGAAGATTTTCCCAGAAGAGAACCACAGCCGCTAAACGGATTCAGGCTTGCATAGCGCGATTCTCCTGTCGTGGGTAATCCATCGGTAATCAGATACAGATCTGTCACAGCTCGCCCCGCCACCGCCTGCAAGCCTTTCTGCAGATTGGTGGCACCCTGGGGAACAATTGTCTCCAGCTCTTTGTAAAGTGCGGCAAGGGTTTCAGACCTGTCCAATTGTATCCAATTGGCTTTACCCAATGAGGTTACAGAAGCGTTGTAGGAGATAACTGTTACCTGACTCGCTTTGGGAACCCGTGCAAGAATCCAGCGCATGGTTTTTAACGTTCGACCCCATTTGGGCCCCTGTTTTTTACCGGTTGCTGGACCATTTTTTCTTTTAATAATATCAATCAACATTTCATCGGTCATGGAGGCGCTGCTGTCCAGGAGAACAGCAATGCGATGTCCTTCAACTTTAAGACCCATCAGATAGGTTTCTTCCCCCCCTAGGTCCTCTTCCACAAGGTCCGATTCCAGAAGATCTGGTTTTTGGGCAATGGGTCTCTTTGAAATATCATTTTTCAAGGCGGCCAGCCGGTCTTTTTTCTGCACAAGGCTTAACTCTTTTTTTGAAAGCTGTGCCTCAAGCTGTGCAAGCCTGGCCCTGAGCTGTGCAATTTTTTGTGCTTCGGATTCAGATACATCCAGCAGTCGCTCAAGGGTTTGCTGCAACTGTTCCTGCACAAGTTCCAATTGTTTAACATCTGCCGATAGAAGATCTGTTTCAACAGCCGAATTACTCACATTGTGCTTAACCAGCATGAATACCAATATAACCGCCCCGAGACCGCAGGACATAATGTCAAGAAATGCAAGGTTGAACCCTTCTGATTTGCGATGTCTTCTCACAAAAACCCGCTTTATTTAATCCGCGCAAGCAGATATCGATCACAATAGGCCTGAATGTCCACAATCTGACCATCCTGAAGGCGCTGTAGCTGATGGAAAATGAACATCAGAAAGATACTGATCAACAGGGCCACAAGTGTTGAGTTAAACGCCACCCCAAGGCTGTTGGTCATACCGGCAATGTCTCCGGCAAGTGCCTTATCCGCAAGGGACAGCGCTTGACCGATTCCGCGAACCGTCCCAATGAAACCGATGGAGGGAATGGCCCAGATAAGATAGCGGATCATGGAATTTTCGGCGTCCTGACGCAGGGCAAGTGCTTCAACAGAGCTTTCAATGGCGTCGGATACATTTTGAACATTTTTGGTTCCGGCATACCGCCATAAAGCGGTGCGCAAGGTCTGAACAAGGGGTGCCAGGTTACGGTCCGCTGAAAGTTGTGAATCGAGTTTTTCAATGATATTTTCCGGCACAAGGGTTTCATCTTCTCTTTCATTTTCTGTTTCTTCAATCAGATCAACGGTGAAAAGGTAATTATTGCGCAATATGGTGTGACATTTACCAATCATCAGAAAACTGCCCCAAATCATCAGAATAAAACAAATCTCCTGCTCATAATCCTTGAGAACAATCACAAGATCCCGGGGGGCGGATTGACCTGCCTGCTTTGCCAACTCAAGCAAAAGATCTGCTTCTGGCCGGACATAGCCAATGTAGGCAAGATGAACGAACACAATGGAAGTTACCAGGACGGCAATGCTTTTCACTATATCTGACATAGTTAAATATCCACGGGAAAAGAGGTTGGAGAATTCAGGCTGATCGCCGGCATCACGGCATACACGGTCACCGCTGCCACCAAAAGTATCACCAGTACCACGAACCAAAACATCGGTTTTTTATACATTGTCCTTTTATTCATTGTATTTTTATTCATTATCCTTTTATTCATTGTATTTTTATTCATTATCCTTTTATTCATTTTTCCCTCCCTATTTTCCCTCCCTATTTTCCCTAACTATACTACCCTAACTATACTATAGGTACCGTCCAATTCGAAACCCCACATCGTCACGTCCCTTTGTCAATCCCTCCCGAAATGCCGGCCGCAGTGTGGTAATCGTACCCGACCGCCAATTGGCACCTTTCACCACATGGGAATGCCCTCGCGGTTTTCCCAAAGGGTTGTACACCGTGGCATCGGTTTGGGGCGGCAGGATGGAATAAATATCGTGAACCCATTCACTGACATTTCCTGCCATATCATAAAGACCAGATGATTCTGCGTCAAAACTTCCCACAGGGGCAACACCTGCATACCCATCGCTATAGTTGGGAACAAAAAATCTTACCTGTCCCCTGGCACTTTCATCTGCTATATTTGCGGTTTTTGGAGGTATCACCCGGGCATTTCCCCAGACAAATTGGGTCTGCTTTTTCTTGCCTGCCTTCCGGGCCAGCCACTCCCACTCTCCTTCGCTGAGCAGGCGAAAACCTTCCCCATGCCCTATGAAACCCGTCACGATTCCATTTGCCATTTTATAAAAAGGGCGAAGTTGGTCTTGAACACTCAGCCAGTTACAAAAGGCTGCCGCCTCTTGCCAACTGATTAAAGTCACCGGTGTCTTGGCAGGGCCC
>CAXHYW010000151.1:0-7622 GCA_964021475.1 uncultured Desulfobacteraceae bacterium
GCGTAGCTGCTGCCGATCATGCCCAATTGTACCCAGAATCCGGGCCAGACCTGAAGGTTTGTGACCACATTCCTAAGATTGGTCAGCCAATGATTGTTTAGAGTCTGGGATTGACCTTTATAGGTATTGGGTGGATCAAACCCCATATCCTGGGGGGTGTTTCTGACCAGTAAAAATCCGACCAGGGCCAAGCCAAGTGAAAGAATGCCGATTCCCAGAAAAACCGTGCGCCATTGAAAAATCGTCAGGGCGTAGGCCAGGGGACCGGCAGCCATGACAGCCCCGAGATTTCCAAAAAAAAGGGTCAGGCCGCTCATGATGCCGAAAACTTTTTCATG
The DNA here is from genome assembly GCA_964021475.1 of uncultured Desulfobacteraceae bacterium. Classification (GTDB taxonomy): domain Bacteria; phylum Desulfobacterota; class Desulfobacteria; order Desulfobacterales; family Desulfobacteraceae; genus NBML01. The sequence continues at coordinate 339 of CAXHYW010000151.1, forward strand.
GAACCAGACAGAGTTGTTTTTCATGATGGAAATAAAGACCACCGAGACTCCGAGACCCACCAGGAAACGGCCGGCACAGGCCATCTCAAACCCGGTTGCCATGCCGAAAAGAATTGAGCCCAGGCCAGCCACCAGGTTTCCAGCGATAATGGATGTTCGGGTCCCGAGAGTATCGGCAATCACCCCGGAAGGAATCTGCATCAGGGCATAGATGGCGAAATAGATGGCGGACAGGGCGCCCAGACGGGTACCGCTGATCTTAAATTCTGCCATGAGAAATTCAGAAACCACCCCCGGCGCCATGCGGTGGAAATAGACCAGAATATAGGTGAGGATGAGAATGGCGAATATGGACCATCTGGCCAGCTCAAACCGAAGGTTTGTTGTATGGAAGTCAGTGGCTGCTGTCTGTTTCATCGGGGGGCCTTTATTTGTCCTGGGAATGTTAAAGCGTTGACAATACTGGGTTATTGCAATCCTGTCAACCAGGGTTTTGGGGCTTGACTCGATCAAAACACATTCTTTTCAGAAAAGATCTCAATTTCCCTATCCGAATACCCCAGGTCCCTGAGGACCGAAACGGTGCTTTCCCCGAATTCCACCGGGGGTGTGCGGATGGCGCCGGGGGTTCGGCTCAGTTTAACAGGCACACCCGGCATCCTGACCGTTTCGCCGTTTTTTCCTTTGGTTTCGATGATCATTTCCCTTTCTTTGAACCGAGGAGACACCATGACCTCTTCAAGGCTTAGTACCGGTTCGCAGCAGGCATCAAGTTCAGCCAGCTCAAGTTCCCATTCAGCCAAGGATTTGGTCTTAAAAATTTTCCGAACCTCTTCTATGATTTCCCGGCGCTGGGTTTCGTCATACTGGAGAAAAATATACTCGGGAACATCCAGATGGTTGCATAGTTTTTCCCAGAATCGGGTTTCAACAGCCCCCACGGAATAATAGCGATGATCTGCGGTCTCATAGGTGTTGTAACAGGCATACCGATGGGAAAGCATGGCATCGGACCTGTCTGGAAATACTCCGGTGAGCTGGTGGAGAAAAAGGCTGATCGGCAAAAAACTGACCATGCCGTCTGTCATGGAAATATCGATATATTGTCCTTTTTGGGTCCCTTGTCTTTCCATAAGGGCAAGAAGGATCCCAATGGCACCGTTCATCCCGCCACCGGCAATGTCCGCAATCTGGACACCGGGAATGGATGGCGGTTTGTCTGCTTGGCCCATCTGATCCAGGAGACCGGAAAGGCTCAGGTAATTGACATCATGGCCTGCACGGTCCCTGTAGTCTCCTGTCTGGCCGTATCCGGTGATGGAACAATATATAATCTTCGGATTGATTTGCTTTATACTTTCATAGTCAACTCCCAGTCTTTTGGCAACCCCGGGACGAAATCCTTCTAGAACCACATCTGCTTTTTTCACCAAGCGTAAAAAAATCTCTTTGCCTTGAGAACTTTTCAAATCCAGGGCGATGTGTTTTTTATTCCGGTTGAGTATGGACAGATAATGCCCGCTGGCTTTGTAGCGCGGATCCTCTACGGCAATCACCTCGGCACCGTGGTCTGCCAGTATCATTGAGCAATAGGGCCCCGGCAACAGGCGTGACAAATCCACCACCCGGATTCCTGACAATGCACCTTTTTTTAACATACTAGTTTCCTTTATTTTAGAATCAGCCGCCAAATGAGGGAATAGGCATATCAATGATTGCGGCATTGCCGGTTCTGACAGCCTCCATCTTACCCAGTGTGACCGGCAAAATGGAATGAATAAAATATTCAGCCGTTTTTAATTGTCCCTCGTAAAAGGCAGCATCTTTGTTGTTGAGAATTTTCTTTTTTCTTTCTTCACCATCAAGATCCCCCACCAATTTTTTCAATTTTGGGGCTGCGGCAACCCCCCGCCATAAAAGCATCCATGCCACAATCATATCTCCTGTCACATCCAGGAAAGGAAGGGCATTGCCAAAGGCCAGTTTAAATTGGGGAGACATGGCTGTACTGCCCATGTGAAATGCGGTTTCTCCCATCATACTAACGGCTCGTTCAAGTATGATGGCCATGGGTTCCAGTTCTTTGATTTCCTTGGCCCGGGCCACGGTCTTTAGAATCTCTTTCATGAGATTTTTAAACACTTCTCCTTTTTTCATCCCCAGTTTCCGGGCCAGAAGATCCATGGCCTGGATACCGTTGGTTCCTTCGTAGATGGATGCGATGCGGACATCCCGGAAGAGCTGCTCAACCGGAAACTCTTTGGTATATCCGTATCCGCCGTATACCTGGACGGCCTGGGAGCAAACCTCAAATCCCCGATCCGTGCAATAGGATTTGACAATGGGTGTCAAAAGGTCCAGCAGGTCATGGTAATAGGTTTTGTCCTCCTGGGTTTCGGCACATTCGGACATATCCATGCAAAGGGTGGTAAAATACGTCAAGCTTCTCATGCCGTCCACATGAGCTTTCATCCACATGAGCATACGTCTGACATCCGGATGGTTGATAATGGCCACCCCAGGTGCTTTTGGGTCCAACGCCTTTGCAAGATCCCTGCCCTGGATACGTTCTTTTGCATAATTAACCGCCAGCATATAGGCTGCAGACGCATTGTTGAATCCGATGCCGCCTACCAATAGCCGTGCCTCGTTCATCATGTGGAACATCACCCGCATCCCATGATTGGCTTCTCCCAGCAAAAATCCCCGGCATTGGCCTTTACTTCCATAGGACATGGCGCAGGTAGCGCTTCCATGGATCCCCATCTTCTCTTCGGTACCGGTGCAGACCACGTCATTGGGCTCACCTAAACTGCCGTCTTTGTTGACCCAGATTTTTGGAACAATGAAAAGGGAGATCCCCTTTGTCCCCTTGGGTGCCCCTTCTATCCGGGCCAAAACCGGATGGATAATATTTTCCATCAGATCGTGTTCGCCATTGGTGATAAATATTTTGTTTCCCGTAATGGAATAGGTGCCGTCTTCATTTTTTACGGCAGTGGTGGTCAAAGCCCCCACATCTGATCCGGCTTCGGGTTCGGTAAGGGCCATGGTGCCACCCCAAAGACCTGTGTACATTTTTTTTACAAAAAGTTCTTTTTGTTCTTGGGTTCCGAATACTTCAATCATTTTGCCGGCTGCATGATTTTCCGTGGCGTACATGGCAAAGGAGTAGTTGGCTCCGGAAAGGTATTCCAGGGCACTCATGGCAATGAGGTGGGGCAGCCCCTGACCTCCAAGGTCGGGGTCAGCCGTCATGGCCGTCCATTCACCTTCCACAAATAGTTTAAAGGGACGGTGAAAACTATCGGGGACACGAACTTGCCCGTTTTCAAACCTCACCCCCTGCCGGTCTCCTTCGGCAAAGGTGGGAAGGATTTCCTTTATGGCAAGTTTCCGGGCCTCGTTAATAATCATGCCGAATGTTTTTGGATTAAAATCTTCGTAGCGTTCAAATTTGCAAAGCTTTTCTGCTCCCAATTGTTCGTAAAGAACAAAGTCGATATCCCGTCGGTCTGCAATGAGTTGGCCCATTGATTCTTCTCCTGTTTTTTATATAAAAGAAAATGCTAAAAAAAAGTTGCAAAAAAAATAATGCTAAAAAATATTGAAATAGATTATGATAATTCTTTGGCAAGTTTAAGGGCGATATCCTTTCTAAGGTCTTTCTTGAGAACCTTGCCCACCGGGTTCCGGGGGATGGCGTCCACAATTTCAACCCGTTCAGGAAGCTTGTACACCGCAGCCTGCTGCTCTTTCATGAAAGTTATGATACTTTCCATGGTAATTTGCTGACCAGGGACAGGAACCACATAGGCACAGGTTCGTTCCCCGAGAGTCTCGTCGGGCATACCCACCACAGCCGCCTCCTGAACCAGGGGATGGGCCATGATCATGTTTTCCACCTCCTGGGCACTGATGTTCATGCCTCCCCGGATAATAATGTCTTTTAGGCGGTCGAAAAACTTTAGGTATTTATCCCCTTTGATCTGGAAAAGATCGCCGGTCTTTAAAAAGCCATCTGCATCAAAGGCGGTTTCATCTAAATCCGGACGCTGGAAATATCCTGCAATGGTATTGGGACCCCGGTAGAAAAGTTCACCCACCTCCCCGTCCTTTGTCAGTTCCCTGCCAAGGGGATCCATAATTTTGGTCTCAATGAATTGGGTAATTGGAATGGACCAGGCATGTCCCTTGGCCCCGTATCGGGGAAACAAATCTTTTCTGAGATTGATATCCGGTACATCTTTGATGCCGGAAATAATCCCGGTTCCTTCTGTCTGTCCCCAGATGTTGCCGATATCTATGTCCCAGCGTTTTTTAAATTCTTCCATGGACCAGAGGGATGGCGGGGCTGAGCCCATTGTTATGCTGCGAATGTGGCTCAGATCGACATCGGCGGCAGCGGGATGTTTTAAGATAAGATTTGTCACCGCCGGCACCAGCAGGGTCCAATTGATCTTTTCCTGGACCAGTTGCTGGAGAAGCAGCATGGGATCAAAGGGGTGGTGAAGCACAATGGTTCCGCCGGATATCATCCAGGGCATCAGTGCCGTACCCACAGCTCCCATATTGACCAGGGGGCCTGCTGTCAAGAGGGTATCCCCGGGCAGCATTCCGCCTGCAATGGCCATCCCGGCCTGACACCGCCAGTTATTATGGCTCATGGGACACCCCTTGGGCTGGGCTTCGGTTCCGGAGGTCCAGCATATCGTAAAAATATCATTGGCATCCAGGATCACCGAATCAAGTCCGGGGTCACGGGGGCTTTCGATCATCCCAAGCAGATCTTCATAGGAAAAAATATGTTTGAGAGAAGAAAGGGTTTCCTGAATCTTTTTACCCATGGCCAGGTGATTGAAATCGCCACGGGTTTCAACCGTAATAAATGCTGCGGCACAGGTGAGCTCGGCGGCATAGGTCAGTTCCTTGGCCCGCCACTGGAGGGGAACAGGCGAGATGATGGCCCCGATTTTGGCAATGGCAATATAGAGCATTGCCAATTCCCAGCAGTTGGGGAGCTGGACCAAGACTATTTGGTCTTTACCAATACCTGCGGCCATCAAGGCGGATGCGGTATTATCAACGGCCCGGGCAAGCTTAGCATAGGTGATACGATGGGGGGGCACCCCGAGCAGGGCTTCCTTGTTAAGCGGATCGGCCAGGGCGGTTTGATCGGGTGATTTTGTTGCATTTTCAAAAAAGTCCTGGATCAGGGTCTTTGTCCCCCAGCATCCAAGTTCCGTGTAAGATAAAATTTGTTTTTCAGATGCTAAAATCATACTTTTCTCCTAGAAAGAATACGGTTAGAAAGAATATGTTTTTTTAACGGTTAAAACACCCCGCTCAAAGTCCCATGGTCTTTGCAATAATGCCCTTCATGATTTCATTGGTGCCTGCAAAAATGGAGGTAACCCGGGTATCCCTGAACCGACGGGCCAGGGGGCAGCTCTCCAAAACTCCGTCGCTGCCCATGATATCCAGGCATCGGGAGGCCACCCGCTTGGACATGTCCGTGACCCAATACTTGGCCATGGAGGTTTCCTTGATGATTTGTTTTTCTGCCATGTGATCCACCACCGTTGTTTCGACAAAGGTTCTGAGAATCCGAATCTCCGAGGCCATTTCCACCAGGGCAAACTGGGTGGACTGAAATTTGCTCAAGGGCTTGCCGGCAATCTTTTTTGCCTTGCAATGGTCAATGGTCAGATCCAGTATGTTCTCGGCCTCGAACAAGGCGCCGGCGGCACAGACCAGCCGTTCCTGCTGAAGTTTTTGCATGAGCATGAGAAAACCGTCCCCGGCTTTACCCAACCGGTTGGTTGCAGGAATCCTGCAATCGGAAAAGAAAAGTTCTGCGGTATCCTGGCCGGCCCATCCCATTTTCTCAAAGGGTTCGCCCTTGGTGAATCCAGGGGTGCCCGCCTCCACAATATAAAGAGAAATCGCCTGGTGCCTGTCTTCTGTCTTAGGATCACGGGCCGCCAATACCACAATATCGCAATTGACACCGTTGGAAATAAAGGTTTTGGATCCGTTGATGAGGATGTCTTGTCCCTCTTTTACCCCGGTGGTTTCCATGGAAGCCATATCACTGCCCGCCCCGGGCTCGGTCATGGCAACCGCCGTAATTATATCACCTGAAACGCACCCGGGCAGATATTTGAGCTTTAGTTCTTCGTTCCCAAAGGCTTGAATATAGGGGACCACAATATCGCTGTGAAGGGGAGCTGCCAATCCGGTAAAATTGATCCGGGCCAGTTCTTCCCAGACAATGAACGAATAGAGGAAATCAAGACCCGGTCCCCCGTATGCTTGGGGCATACCGGGACATAGAAATCCCTCTTTTCCCATGGCTTTCCACATGGATCTTGGGGTGATGTGGGCCGCCTCGCATTCATTAATTTCAGGCACTACCTTAAGTTTTAAAAATTTTTTCAACCGTTCCCGGAAGAGGTGGTGTTTATCGGTAAATTTCAATAGTTCCATTTGGGTTCCTTATTTGACTTTTACAATCACTGAAGAGGCAATGGCCTTGTTTCTTGATCCGGGGTTGCTGTAATGGAGTCTCAAATACTTGGCATCCCGGTAAAAATGTTCGATTTCAGCCTCATGCATATAACCGTAGCCGCCATGGATCTGAATGGCATCGTCGGCAATCTCTTCTGCTGCCTGGCAGGCATACTCCATTGCCATGCAGGCAAGGGCTGACGGCAGGGCCTTTTTTTTGCCGGATTTTGCGCTATTCTTTGCGCTATATTTTTTGTCGAAGGCGTGGGCTGCTCCATAGGCGATGCCCCGGGCCAGTTCGATTTTCAGGGCCATTTTTGCTATCTTATCTCCTATAACTTCAAACAGGGCTATTTTTCGCCCAAATTGCTCCCGCTGCTTTGCATAGGCCAGGGCCCTGTCCAGGGCGCCCCGGGCAAGTCCCAGGGCCATACCCGCATTGAGAATCTGGGCCTCTTCGAGAAATCTGTTTACCTGGGCAAGTCCCTTGCCGTTGATACCCACAAGGTTTTCCATGGGCACCCGGACATCTTCAAAGACAAGGTCGGCCATGGATGTCATGGTGTCTCCAAGCTTTCTGCCGGAATCAATCGCCCTGAGTCCCGGGGTGTCTTTTTCAACCAATATAACGGCCAGTCCCTTTTCAGGATCAACATGGGAAACGCTGCGGCAGAGAACCAGGTAAAAAGCGGCATCCATTCCATTGACCACCCGGGTCTTGGCCCCAGATCGGAAGAGCACACGTCTGAACTCCAGTCACTCCGGAGAATCTCG
>CAXHYW010000152.1:0-7503 GCA_964021475.1 uncultured Desulfobacteraceae bacterium
TACACATAGAGGCACACTCTTTCCCTACACGACGCTCTTCCGATCTGGGGATGAAACCCAACAAAAGCTCTATATGAAAAAAATGTTTGCAGGAAAGTGGGGCGGCACCATGCTGCTCACTGAATCCGAGGCCGGATCAGACGTGGGGGCCCTTACCACCACTGCTGTTAAACGAGCGGACGGCACCTATGCCATCCAGGGGACCAAGATTTTTATCTCTGCCGGAGAACATGATCTGTGTGAGAATATCATTCACCCGGTCCTGGCCAGAATCGAAGGAGCACCCGCCGGAACAAAAGGAATTTCCCTGTTCCTGGTCCCCAAATTTCTGGTGAATGATGACGGTAGTCTGGGTACATTTAATAATGTGGTCTGCACAGGACTTGAAGAAAAAATGGGCATCCACGGAAATGCCACGGCCTCCCTTTCCCTGGGGGAAAAGGGCGAGAGCATCGGCACCCTGCTGGGAGAAGAGAACAAAGGTATGCCAGAGATGTTTAAAATGATGAATGAGGCCCGGGCATTTGTGGGCATGCAGGGATTTGCCTGCGCCTCTGCCTCCTATATGTACGCCCTGGAATATGCCAGAACCAGAATCCAGGGGAAACACCTCACCGCTGGGAAAGACCCTTTGGCCAAAAATGTTGCCATTATTGAACACCCTGATGTCAAACGCCAATTGCTCAATATGAAAGCCTATACCGAAGGCATGCGATCCCTGCTCTATTATTATGGAAAATGTTCGGACATCGTCCACACCACAGAGGATGAAACCCTGAAAAAAGAAACCGCAGCTCTGATTGAGGTCTTAACCCCCATTGTCAAAGGCTATGTCACAGACAAATCCCTGGAGGTTTGCTCCCACGGAGTTCAGGTTTACGGCGGCTATGGCTATGTCCAGGAGTTCCCGGTGGAACAGCTCATGCGGGACACCCGAATTTTCATGATCTATGAAGGCACTAACGGTATCCAGGCCATGGATCTTTTGGGCCGGAAGCTTTCCATGAACCAGGGGAAATCCTTTGACTATTTTATTGCCCAGATCAAAAAAACCATCCAGGATGCTGAAGGGATTGAAGGGGTTGAAGAGATGAGAGCTAAGGTTGCCCATGCCGTATCCCGGCTGGAGGAACTTGCAAAGGCCATTGGAGATCGATCCAGATCGGACCAGGCGTTAAATGCCTATGCCTTTGCCCATCCCTTTCTGGAGATCACAGGAGACGTCACCTTTGCCTGGATGCATCTGTGGCGGGCCAGCATTGCGGCCCCAAAACTTGCCAAAAAGGTCGGCAGTCTTGACAAATCGGCCATTGCAGACAAAGCACTTAAAAACAAAGACGTCGCCTTTTATGCAGGACAAATGGCAACGGCCCGATTTTTTATTTCTACCCTTCTTCCCCAGGCCTATGGTAAGATGGATGCCATCCTGGAGGCAGACACCTGTGTGGAAGATATTCTATCGGTCTCCTTTGGCTCTAAATAAGGACCCAAATCAAGGATACAATACGTGCAACATCAAAAAGGAGAGAATCCAAATGCTTGAAACCATTAAAAAAAGCCTGTTAACCGGTGTGGGCATGGCCCTGAGATCCAAAAAAGAGATCGAGGAGTTGGCCAAGGATTTTGCCGAACAATCCAAGATGAGCCAGGCAGAAGCAAAAGAATTTCTCAATGAGTGTCAAGAAAAATATGAGGATGCCAAATCCGGCCTGGACAAAAAAATAGAAACCGCCATTGAAAAAATATTGGGCAAACTGGATTTGCCCACAAGATCAGACATTAAAACCTTAAACTTGCGAATTGACCAATTGACTGAAAAATTAACCGACGCCAAAAAAGAATAGGCACGGCGCTTTTTTATGCTCAGCATTAAAACCATAGGCAGGGTTGGTAAACGCTATCGGCACCTGATCCGATACCAACAGATCATTGGTATTATTTTCAAATACGGATTTGAAAATATTATAGAGGCCATGAAGATTGACCGCTATATTGAATCAGGCTTAAATCTGATCCCCTTTACCACTCCCCATGAGCGGGTGGCGAAACTGTCTAAAAACCAAAGAATACGCATGGCATTGGAAGAACTTGGCCCAACCTTCATAAAAATGGGCCAGGTTCTCTCATCCCGCCCGGATCTGGTTCCCCTGGATCTGATAGCAGAACTTTCAAAGCTCCAGGACGGAGTTCCGCCCTTTGGGTTTGACCAGGTAAAGCAAATCATTGCCTCGGAATTTGGCACCCCCCATACCGCCATATTTAAATCCATGGATGAAACCCCATTGGCCTGTGCCTCCATCGGCCAGGTCCACCGGGCACGCCTATCAAACAATGAACAAATCGCGGTTAAAATTCAGCGGCCTGGCATCCGAAAGATAATTGAAGCGGATCTTGAAATCATCCATCACCTGGCATCCATCATGGAAAAAAACATTGAGGAAGTGGCCTTGTTCAGGCCGGTCAGAATAGTGGAAGAGTTTGCAAAAACCCTTGAAAAAGAGCTGGACTACACCATAGAAGCCACCAACATGGAACAGATGGCCCAGCAATTTGCCAAAGACACAACCATCCATATCCCCAGGGTCCATAGGCAAGCATCCAGTGAACGGGTCCTGGCCATGGAGTTTATCCAGGGAATCAAAGCCGATGATATTGAGGCCATTGAAAGGGCAGGCCTTGATCGAAAAAAAATCACCCGATATGGTGCCGACTTTATCATGAAACAGGTGTTTGAGCATGGATTCTTCCATGCCGACCCACATCCTGGCAATATTTTCATACTGGATGATAACCGGATCTGCCCGGTGGATTTCGGCATGACCGGATTTGTGGACCAGACCACCCGGGAGATCTTTGTGGACCTGATCCTTGCCCTTGCATCGAGCAATATAAAGCTTGTGGCAAGGCTGTTGTGTGAACTTACGGAATATGAAGAGCCACCGGATATGGCCGCCCTTGAAAAAGAAATTGCGAGGTTCTCCTCTGTTCATCTGTCCAAAACTTTGAAAGAGATTAAAACCAGCCGCATGGTCAATGAATTTTTTGAGCTCTGCGCATCCCAGGGCCTCAGAATTCCGCCGGATCTGTTTTTAATGATGAAGGCCTTTATCTCCATAGAAGGGGTTGCCAGAAAACTGGACCCGGAGTTTGATATGGTCGGCCATGCCATCCCCTATGTAAAGGCTGCCAAATTTTTGAAACTTTCTCCTTCCCGCATTGCCCAGGATGTCATGGGAATTGCCCGGGAATCGTTTAAACTACTCCAAACATTGCCCGGGGATACCATGGACCTGGTTCAACTGGCAAAACAGGGAAAACTTAAAGCCACCGTGAAGATCGAAGGGCTTGATCGCTTGATGGTCACCCAGGATCAGACCAGCAACCGGATCTCTTTTTCCATTATCATTGCCGCCCTGATTTTAGGATCTGCCATTGTGCTCAATTCAAACATCCCACCGCTTTTGTTTGGGGTTTCCGTCATTGGAATTGCCGGATTTATCGCTGCTGCCATCATGGGGATCTGGCTATTGGTAGCCATTATCCGAAAAGGACGCCTTTAACGATCTCCTTCATAGGGATACCAGTCAGACTCCCTGAGCCGATCCACCTTCAGGGTTAATATTTCATTGTTCAGGGTATTAAAAACAATTTTTCGCCCCAGTTCCCCCCCCACATCCTCTGAAACAATTTTTATTTTCTTCTGATGTAAAATCATCCTGGCAGCGTTGACATTGTCCTGCCCGATATCCCGGGAAGATTCAGATGGATTATAGGCCCCACCAAAAATCTGGGCTTCCAGTTTTGACAGATCAGATCCGTTTCCCCGCATCATCCGGATCAGGGTCAAAACAGCGACATTGCCGTACAGGGAAGTTGTCGTTTTACCGGTATCAACCACCGGAAACAAAAAATGATTCATCCCCCCTGCCTTGAGGGTTTTATCAAAAAGACACACAGAGACCGATGACCCCAGCACCGTGGAGATCACGGTGGGTTTTTCAGGCAAATATATATATCCCGGCTTTAGGAAATAATCTCTGGTAACAGGTTTTTCAGAATCATGAGTCATATCATTAATGTGTCATTTATTTTAGGGTGGTTTGTTTTATAACATTCGGCTTATCATATCAAGCGCTAACCGTGAATGGTCTTGCCAGAATTTTGTGCCTGTGATAGTAATGGCCGATATATCAGCTTATTTATCTGGGGGTATATTAATACCAAATAGGGGAAAAAAGAGGTATTAATGGAAAAAAAAATAAATATCCGCGTCGGACATTTAAAAATTATTGATCACCTGATTTTAGGATACTCTGTTTTCCGCCTTCAATCGAATGGTGATCGATTACAGCACGCCACCCTTGAAAACATCCCCATGAATTCATGGGGACAAATCTGTGACGACTTAAGAAATGGCGATATCCACGGTGCGTTTATAACAGCTCCCCTGGCGATGGATCTATTTGCCTCGGGCCTTGATATTTCCATGCTGATGTTTGTTCACAGATCCGGTAGTTTGATGGTGAGAAACAGGCAGGCCCGTATAAAAAGTCTGGTTGATTTACAGGGAAAAACCATTTTGATTCCCAGCAATTTGTCTGTTCAACACCTGTTGCTCCATAAGCTTCTTACCGCAGCGGGCTTCTCTCTTAAATCTTACGCTCCCTCTAAATCAGATCCCAATGATATCACGACGGAAGCCGTCAGTCCTTTTCTCATGCCCCAAATGCTTGAAAATGACCAAGACATTGATATTGCAGCTTATATGGCTCCAGAGCCCTATGGCAGCCAGGCCATAGCCAATGGGGAAGCAGACAAGTTCTGTACCTCGGACAGCTTGTGGAAGGATCATCCCTGTTGCGGATTCGTTGTGCGAAACAAGTTGGAAACCTCCCAAAAAAAAGCAGTAGAAGAACTGGTTCACCACTTTTTTCAGTCTGCCACAGCCCTGGATACGCAACTTAAAAAAAACCAAATAGACGAACAAACCCTTAATTTTGCCCAAAATTTCCTGGGTCAGGAACAGGGGATTGTCAAAGAGGCCTTTTTAAATAGTGGGATAAGTTTTACCCCGTCGAAATTATTCCCGGACAAGGACGCGTTGGATATCATTCAAACCTATATGACAGACACCATGGGGGTGATGCCCCAAGCCATTGATCTGGACGCCTTTCTTAAGTTTTCCCATGCGACAAAAGCCATATCGGAAATGAAATTGTGAAAATTGACATTGAACGCATCTCCAAGAGCTACAAACGAGCTAAAAGGGCAGACCATATAGTACTCAAAGATATTTCCTTTTCCATTGACCCGGGTGATTTTGTGATCATACTGGGGGAGTCCGGGTGCGGGAAAACCACTCTTTTAAACCTTCTGGCAGGACTTGAACAACCAAGCTCCGGCAGCATCCATGTGGACGGCCAGGAAATCAAGGGGATCCACCCCTCGCGATCCATGCTCTTTCAACAGCCGGCCCTTATTCCCTGGCTCACGGTAAAGGAGAACGTCGCCTATGGCTGTAAAATCAGGGGCGATACCAAAGAACTCGACTATCGGGTAAATCAATTTCTTGAAATCATGGGACTGGCCGGATTTTCCGAATCCAAACCCAGCCAGTTGTCCCTGGGGATGGCCCAGCGGGTTTGTCTTGCCCGGGCCCTGGTGGGGCTACCCAAAGCACTTCTCCTGGATGAACCCTTTGCCTCTTTGGATACCTTTACCCAGGCCCATATCCAGGAAGAACTGGTCAATTTATGGCTATCAGAAAAATTTACAGCCGTGTTTGTTACCCATGACATTGACGAGGCCATACGGATGGGCAATAAAATCATTCTTTTAGCAGGGGAGCCGGCAAACATCACGGATATCTTTGAAATCAACGAAGACTATCCAAGGGACCGAAATAATCCAAGGTTCAAGGAAATCCGAGTTAAAATCCTGAACAGATTCAAAAATGCCTACTTGGCCAAACGAAGCATGCTTTAACATTGCAATAAAGGGGGAATAATGGACACCTTGTCACGACGAAAATTTTTAAAAACGGCAGCAGCAGCCTGTTCCGGATTGGTTTTACCCGGGGCAATCCCCTCATTTGCTCAGCCTACCCCCTTAAAGATTGGATACCTGCCCATCACAGATGCGACCCCGCTTCTGGTGGCCCACGGGCTTGGCTATTTTGCCCAGGAAGGACTTAAGGTTGAAAGACCGGTCATGGTCAGATCCTGGAAAGTATTAACCGAGTCCTTTTTGACCGAAAAATTTAATTTAACCCACATGCTCTTTCCGATCCCGGTGTGGATGCGATTTAAACAAAAGGTTCCGATAAAAGTTCTGGCCTGGGACCACACCAATGGCAGTGCCATAACCGTAAGGGGTGATTCCGGAATCTACAAATTTTCAGATTTGGCAGGAAAGCAGGTGGCGGTGCCTTCCTGGTACTCCATGCACAACCTGATTTTACAGTTGGGCATCCGGACCCAGGGACTTGTGCCGGTGATTAAACCCCAATCGGCTAAACTTGCCCCAAATGAAGTCAATCTGTTTATTCTATCGCCGCCGGACATGCCCGCGGCCCTTCTGGTAAAAAGAATCGATGCCTTTATTGTGGCAGACCCCTTTAACGCCCTGGCCCAGATAAAATTTAATGCCCGGATCATGAGATTTTCCGGAGATATCTGGAAAAATCATCCCTGTTGCGTTATTGTGGCCAATGAACCCTTTATCAATAAAAATCCTATCATGGTACAAAAAGCCATGAATGCCATTGTCCGGGCCCAGGCCTGGTGCCAGAAAAACCCAAGGGAAACCGCCCATCTTCTCAGCCGGGATGGAGAAGGATACCTTCCGGTTCCCCAGGAAATCCTGGCACGGGTTTTCGAAAAACCGTTGGCCTCAGAACTTACCCACCCCCAATGGGATGTGGAAAGAATTGGTTTCCAACCCTTTCCCTTCCCTTCTGCCACCCGCTTTATTGTGGAGCAGATGAAACACACCCGGGTCGAAGGGAACACAGATTTCCTTGCTACCCTGGATGCGGGTAATGCAACAAAACAATTGGTTGATGACCGGTTTGTCAGAAAAGCCATGGATGAGATGGGGGGAATTCATCAATTTTGTAAGTGTAATATAGAAACACCATTTTCAAGGGAAGAGATTGTTGAAATCAATTAACAAATTTGTATATCGAAGTTCCAGACAAGTAGGATTAAATGCTGTTTTCGGCCGTTTAGAATTCGGCTGGAAATATGAAATAATAGGACTTTTACTGTTTGCAGGAGGTTGGATGCTGGTCTCAGGGATCATTTTTACCCAGCCAAAGTTTTCCCTGTTTAACGGTTTTTTACCCGGTCCCACCCTGACAGCTCTTATGGATGCATTCCAGGACAGCCGTTTCTGGTCTTCTGTATTTGCAAGTCTTCGGCGAATTTTTGTGGGCATCTTTATAGCGTCGATCATCGGATTTCCCCTGGGAATTATTATTGGCTTTTATCCAAAACTCCGGGG
>CAXHYW010000153.1:0-7493 GCA_964021475.1 uncultured Desulfobacteraceae bacterium
ACACATAGAGGCACACTCTTTCCCTACACGACGCTCTTCCGATCTGATTGATAATAGGGTAAAAATCAACACCATGTTGGTGAGTGTATCAGACAAATCAGGGCTGGAAGAATTCATCCCGGGGGTGGTCGCCTTGAATCCGGATATTCAGATTCTGTCCACCGGCGGCACCCATGGGAAAATTTGCGAAATTTTAGGGGATAAAGCTAAAAGTTGTCTGAAAAAGGTTTCCGAGTATACTGGTCAGCCGGAAACCCAGGGGGGGCTTGTGAAAACCCTTGATTTCAAGATTTATCTGGGACTGTTAACCGAGACCTATAATGATGCCCACCAAAAAGATTTGAAAAGAACTGGGGCCCAAACCATCGATATGGTGGTGGTCAATCTCTATCCCTTTAGTGAAACCATTGCAAGGGATGGGGTAACCCTGGAAGAGGCCCGGGGAAATATCGATATTGGCGGCCCTACCATGATACGGGCTTCTGCCAAAAATTTTATCCGGGTGGCATCAGTGGTGGATCCTTCGTCCTATCCCCATCTTCTTGCAAGGATGAAAGAACAAAACGGCGCCCTTTGTCTGGAAGATCGGTTTGAATTGTCCAAAAAAGCCTTTGAGCATACGGCCGCTTATGACCGGCATATCGCCGATTTTCTTGCCCAAAAATCCATAACCCAATTACACGCGTGTTATACATCAGGAGAATAAGCCATGTCCAAAGATCTTAAACAGATGTACAAAACCATAATGGATGATCATTTCACCCCCCGGATGGAGGTATCTTTTGTGGATGGCCAATCCCGCCAGACCCTTTGTTATGAAAAGGTGTCCTGGGTCATTGACGGGGTGAACAAGGGGCTTCGCTATGGGGAAAACCCGGGGCAGGAAGCGGCCCTTTACCGGCTTGTCAACGGGAATCTGACCCTGGGAAAAGCGAAAACCATTCTGCCGGGGCGACACCTGGTTTCGGACATTGAGCTGCTCCAGTCGGGAAAACATCCCGGCAAGACCAATCTGACCGATGCGGATAATGCCTTGAACATCTTGAGATATTTTACCGACACCCCCTGTGCCGTGATTGTCAAGCATAACAACCCTTGTGGTGCCGCCCGGGCAGGTAGTCTGGAAGAGGCCTACGCCAAAGCCTATATGGCAGATCGCATTGCGGCTTTTGGCGGGTGTATCGCTCTGAATAAAGCGGTTGACAAAGCCACGGCCGAGGCTATTGCCAGTCAGTATGCGGAAGTTGTGGTGGCCCCGGAATTTGAAGAGGGTGCTCTGGAGATTCTGGGTGCCAGAAAAAATCTTCGGGTGATTCGGATCAACGCCATGGACAAGCTACAATCATATATTGGTGAACGGGTGATTGATTTTAAGAGCCTCATGGACGGCGGTATTGTGGCCCAGTGGTCCTTTGTGCCGGAAACATTGAAAAAAGAAGATCTGGTCACGGCCACAACGGAATACAAGGCAGAAACCTATAAGATCAACCGGGAACCTAACGACCAGGAATATGAGGACATGCTCTTTGGGTGGCTGGTGGAGTCGGGTATCACCTCCAATTCTGTCATCTATGTCAAAGACAATGCCACAGTGGGGATCGGCACCGGGGAGCAGGACCGGGTCGGCGTGGCGGAAATCGCTGTGGACAAGGCCTATCGAAAATTGTGTGATCGGTATTGTTTTGAACGCCATAAAATTGGATTTGCAGAATTGACGGACCTGGACAAACGGGCCCAAATTGAAAGTGATGTGGCCGAGGTTAAAGGCGGTCTTATCGGATCTGCCATGATTTCCGATGCCTTTTTCCCTTTCCGGGACGGCATTGATGTGGGATTGAAACAGGGAATTAAAGCCGTGGTTCAGCCCGGGGGATCCATGAATGATTACCAGTCCATCACGGCATGTAATGAGAATGATGCCACCATGGTTTATACCGGTCAGAGAAGTTTTAAACACTAAGGCTTAAGATGCAGAACGAGAACTTAGCCCAGGGGGTTGTTTAAACCCTGGGCTGATTTCAGGCAGCAAACTATCAGGAAGCAAACTATCAGGAAGCAAACAAGGACAATTGATTTCTTCTTGCATCGGCATGTTGGATGGTCACCTGGAGGATATCGCCTACTTTTAGTTTAAGGCCTGAATGGGGCAGTCTCGCCTCCATCATTAATTCTTTGATGAGAATATTATAATAATCCCGGTGACAATCCAGAACAAGGGTTTCAAAACTGCCGCCTCGCATGGATTCAAGATGTTTGATCAGCCAATACCGTTTTCTGGCTCCTTGTACTCGTCCTGCATTGCCCATGGGAACTGCGACGGTCTGGAGGATTTCATCCAGTTCTAATTTTGAATAGGCTGTTCCAATCCCGAGGATGGACCTGATCTGGCGCTGGGTCAGCAGGTCATGGTAGCGTCTGATGGGGGAGGTGGCTGTGACATATGCCTTTACCCCGAGTCCTGCATGAAGTTCCGGAGTGATGCCGATGATGGCTCGGCTCAATTGTTTGCGCTGGAGGAAGTTGGGCATAAGGGCGGTTTCAATCCCTTTGAATATCCGTTGTCTGGGAGGCGCCTGGGATCTGAACACGGCAGGGGTATTGTTGTCTGCCAGGAATTGGGCCATGAGGGAATTGGCCAGGATCATCATCTCTGATACCAGCATTCGGGAGGGGTTTTCCCGGTCTATCTTGGCATATCGTATCTCTTTGTTATCTTCCAGCCAGACATTCACTTCCGGGAGTGTAATTTGTATTCCGCCGCCTTTAAGCCGCTTTTCACGCAAAAGGGTGGCAATTTTATACAGGCTGGTAATGGGATCATTTTTCCCGTTTAAAAGATTGGCCTCTGTGTAGCTCATCTGTTTGTGAACTTTGATAATACTGGGAACAATTTTGAAATCTAAAATTTCAAAAAAACGGTTCATTTGAACCAGGGTACTGATGCCAGGTCGAATCTGCCCTTCTTTCAGGCTGCAAAGATCCTCAGACAGAGAGGGAGGAATCATGGGCAGCTTGTCATCGGGCATGTAAATGGAACTGGCCCGATACCGGGCGGCTATGTCAATGGGATCTCCAGACTTGATATAGGCCGCCACATCAATGATGTGGATTCCCAACCGGTATCCGTTTTCCGTGTTTTCCAGGCTGATGGCATCGTCATAGTCTTGGGTGGACTGACCATCAATGGTAATCAACGGAATGTCAGTCAGGTCTTGGCGCTGGGGGTCTTTAACAATATTGCTATGGGTTAGGACCAGCTTTTTGGCCTGTTCAAGAACTGTTTCCGGAAAGATTGTGGGAATCTGCATGGACAGCAGGTCGATGTTTTCATCGACATCCCAGAGGCCCGCCCTTACAAAAATATTGAACAATTGTTCCGGCGCACTTAACCCGGATTTTTTAAGCATTTGTTTGGCAACGGCGGTAAACTGACTGTCATTGCCCTGGAGGTAATAGGATTTAAGAATTTCGATCACACCCGGATCCGGGTGCTCAGTCGGTTGAGAGATTTTCTCACTCTGCATCAGGGTCAGCCATTGGGCTCCCTTGGCGATGAGTCCCTCTCTTCTTTCCCCTTCTTTTATCTGTCTTTTTTTGCTTTCCACCTGTTCCGGTGTGCAGGGGGTAAAGACAAATTGATTTGTTTTGAAATAGAGGCGGTCATCAAAAAAGGCACGAACAACAGCGGCTTCATGATCCGGTATTAAGGGGGGGTCAAAACAAAAAAGAGTCATGGCATCCAACCCAATTTCTTCTGGTTCGTCGTGGAGGATATCCCATAATTCCGGTATATTAATAGTTTCAGCCAACCGCTTCCTGTTCTCAGTCACATGTTTTAAGTGATTGACAAGCGCCGTCTTGGACAGGTCGGTATCCAGGCTCATAGTTGAGATGTGGGAGAGTCTTTTCTCGGAAAAATTGACTTCCCGGCTGTTCTCATTGAGTAATCTGAGTTTGCCTTTTTTCTCGCTGAGGATGACCGCTGATACTATTCTTTGTTGATCTATATATTCTACAATGCACCCAATATTCATGGATCCGACCATAACAGGATGCCTATATAAAGTCAAACCCAAGAGGGGGGGGTGGGCTTGAAAAAAACTGTCATTTAGGATAGGATACCCCCATGACAAAACAGGATAACCCCCCACAAAAAAAAAGAAAAAATCTTAGAAAAAATGATTTGCCTGTTCTGGATTCAACCCAGGATCTTTTTTCGGCTTTTCTGAATCCGCAGGTTTCTACCACAGAAGAAAAAATCAAACCTTCAAACAAGGAGGCTTCCGGCCCCCGGTTAAACAAACATGGTCTGCCGGTGATAGACACCTTTGAATCGCAATTTCTTGCAGGGGAAAGCGTTTCGTCAGAGTCCCAAAAAAACTCTGAGGGTTCTGAAGATTCAGACGCGCCGGAAGAAAATTTTGAACTGCTTTTAGAGGCCTCTTTAAAACAGACGAGTGGGCCCCCTAAAAAGAAACCAATGCCAATGCCGGTTAAAAAAAGGCTAAAACGCTATCCACCCCCCGAGGCAGAGCTGGATCTTCACGGATTTACGGCTCTTGGGGCGGAACTTAAGGCCAAAGCCTTTATTTCAACCTGTAAGCATCAGGGGTATTTCTCCTTGCGCATAATCGTTGGCAAGGGGCTTCATTCCGATATGGGGCCTGTGCTACCCAATGTAATGGAAGACGTACTCAAGATTTTGAAGGATCAGAATATCGTCCTAGCCTATGAATGGGAGGGGCAGAAGAAATCCAAAAGTGGGGCCTTGATTGTCTATCTCAAGCAGTTTAATGATTAAGCCGATATTTTCCGAAAAAATTCAGTGGTTGAGCGATATTTTCCAGAAAATTCAGTGGTTGAGCTGATATTTTCTTACCGCCTTGTTATGCTCTGAAAATGTAGTTGAAAAATGGTGGGTGGTATCGTTTTTTGATACAAAAAAAAGGTATTGACTCACGTCTGGATAGAGGGCAGCTTTAAGGGCCAGGCTACCCGGATTCGCAATGGGACCTAAGGGGAGTCCCCTGATTTGATAGGTGTTGTAAGGGGTGATTCGTCGTAAATGTCTGGTTCTGATTCTGCCGTCAAACTCTTTATCCCCGTAAATCACAGTGGGGTCACTTTCAAGGCGCATGTTTTTTTTCAATCGATTGTGAAATACAGAAGAAATTAAGGGCCGTTCCGACGCGTCTCCTGTTTCTTTTTCAATCATGGCCGCCAGGGTAACGATTTCATGGACAGTGAATCCTAATTCTTTTGTGCGTTCTTTCCATTTTTTTGTGTAGGTTTTGTGAAAGGTAGCTACTAATTTTTGGAGAATCTGTCGACAGGTGGTGTTTTTCGGGAAAAAATAGGTGTCCGGATAAAGATAGCCTTCCAGGGAATGGGAATCCACTTTTTGTGTTTTGATAAAATCTGTATCTGCACAAAGGGACAAAAATTCCATGGGATCACAAGAATTGGTCTGCTGAACAAGAAGGGCAATTTCATCCATATTCAATCCTTCCGGAATGGTTAGCCGGTAGAGCCTGACTTTGCCCTTCAGTAGTTGGTCCAGTATCTGGGCCGGGGTTTGGGCAGAAGAAAGTTCATATTCACCTGCCCTAAGTTGGGTAGTGGCTTTTTTATACCGAACATAGAGTTTAAATTGTGACAGGTTGGAGATCAACCTCTTCTTTTCAAGGTTGGCCGCAACCTGATTCAGGCTTTGGCCCGGAGTGATGGTAAAGGAAATTACCTGTTTTTGGTCATCTGCCGGAGTTTGTATAAACTTGTGCATCTGGTAGGCGAAAAGAGATAAAATGATGCCGGTCATCAGAAGAATGCCAGCCAGGGCTGTTATCAGTGTTTTGTGTTTTGAAAGGTTCATTGTATCATAGCTTTATTAATGATCAAAGGGTATCCCAAAATTTGGGATACCCTTATGGTCGTTGGTATAAAAGATCTGCCCCACAGGACAGATCTTTGTACGGTTATTGGCTTTTGGCGATGGGGAAATCCTTATCTGGATTATAACAGATTCTGCAGCAATTAAGGCAGCGTTCTGCTTCCTTGTGGGCAATATCTTCGGGAAGAACAAGATCCACTTCAACCATGGAGTCAAGACGCTCTGATACATGAAGTTCCGGCATTTTGGCCCGCTTGCTTTTTTTTATCCCGTCCACATGGGTAAAAATGGATTCATGTATCCGTTTTTGCTGTAAAGAATCCTTTACCGGTTCCACGGGCTCTCCTTTCAGGAAAAGGTCAATGGATCGTGCAGCCCTTCGTCCACCACCAATGGCATCCACTACAAGGGAAGGCCCAGTGGCTGCATCCCCGGCCGTAAAGATATAGGGGATGGAGGACTGGAGCGTGGCCGGATCATTGTCGATGGTATTCCACCTTGTCAGTTCCAGTTCCGTCATCCGGGGATGGGGATCCTGTTTTTTAAAGGAAGCTTCCGGAGACTGGCCAATGGCCGATATGACCATGTCCACTTCCAGCAGGGTTTCAGAGCCTTCAATAGGTTCAGGGCGGCGACGACCCGATGCATCGGGTTCACCCAGCTTCATTTGTAAATATTCCAGCTGACTGCAATGTCCATTTTCATCGGCTACCACACGTGTGGGGGCTGCCAGGAAGACAAAGTCAATGCCTTCTTCTTCCGAGGCCACAATCTCCACCTCATTGGCTGGCATCTCTTTTCGGGTGCGCCTGTAAACCATGTAGACCTTATCGAGTCCCAGTCTTAAAAGGGTTCTGGCACAGTCAACGGCTGTGTTGCCGCCGCCTACAACTGCAGCGGTGCGGCCCAGCTTGATTTTTTCACCCCCGGAGATTCTCTGGAGAAAATTAATACCGGTAAAGCATCCGGGAAGCGCTTCTCCTTCAATGCCAAGGGAGTAATCTTCCCAGGCACCCACTCCCAAGAAAACCGCTTGGTATCCCGAGGCCATGAGAGACCCCAGTCCAAAGTCCACACCAAATTTCAGGTAGGGAAAGTGGTTGATTCCTAAGTCCAGAATTCCCTGGATCTCCCACTCCAATACTTTTTTGGGAAGCCTGTATTCGGGAATCCCATACCGGAGCATACCGCCCAATTTCGGCATGGCTTCAAAAATATTCACCTGGTGTCCGATGCGGCGTAAAAAGAAGGCGCAGGAGAGTCCAGAAGGACCACCGCCGATGACAGCAATTTTTTTGCCGGTATCCGGGGCACAGGTGATGGGAATCCTGCTGCCGGAATTCATTTCATAGTCTGATACAAAGCGTTTGAGTTGGTTGATGGAGACAGCCTCGTCTTCAACCCCCCTGCGGCATTGGTCTTCGCAGGGGTGGGGGCAGACCCTTCCACAGGCAAGGGGCAAAGGATTTCTCATCCGGATGGTCTGGACGGCTTCCTTGTATTTGCCTTCCCTCAGCTGGTTGATGTACCTTGGGATATTGATCTCTGCCGGGCAGGTTTGGGCACAGGGCGCCAGGGGATCGTTTTTCTGGTTAAACTTCAT
>CAXHYW010000154.1:0-7483 GCA_964021475.1 uncultured Desulfobacteraceae bacterium
TATCCCGGCAAGATTGATAATTCGGTTTCCCGTACCCGGATGGGTTTTGAAATAATCCGGGATGCCTTCTATTCCCCGATAATCAGAGTCCCGCATTTTGGTAAGACCGGACAGAAGTCCTGCCGGAGAATAGCCGGTCTCTTTCAAAAACAGGAAGGCTTTCATGTCGGCATCGGTTTCATTTTCCCGGGTAAAGGCAAGCATGGCTGATTGTCCGGCAGCCATGGAGCCGATGGTGAGTGCCGAGGCTGCATCTCCTCCCCCGGCTGCACCGACCAGGATTCCTGCGAGCATGCCGGCCATGCTTCCGTAATTCACCCATTTGGATCGGTCAATAGATTGTGACACATGGCGACTGACAGCATGGCCAATCTCATGGGCCATGATCCCGGCAAATTCATCAATGGTGTCCAAGGCAAAGAGTAGTCCTTTATACATGAAAATTTTGGCGGCGGGACTTGCAAACGCGTTAAAGGAATCGTCATTGACCAGGAAAAATTCAAAATCAAAGGGCTGGACAGGAAGGCCTGAAAGGATGTGGTAGCCCACGGTATTGATCATGTGCATGGCAACGGGGTCATGGATGATGACCCTTTGCGCCTTCATCATTTTCATGAATTCATGGCTCATCTGTTCTTCTTCGGGAATGGAAACGGCAAAGGTCTGGGAAAAACTTGATCCCAGGAAAATGAAGATCAAACAGCCAATTAAAAAATGCCTGGGAAATTTCATATAAAAACCCTATAGATCCTGCGGGGCAGGAGAACTATATCTGGATAAATTCGGTGTGTTCCATGGCAATTTCGATGCGGAAACTATAATTGCCTATTTTAAAGGAAAGTCTTCTGTTTTCAGCGAAGTCTGCATCAATCACCAGGGTGATGGCAGAGTTCAAGGTCAAAGCCTTGGGCTGGCCAAATACGGCATTTAAATCAAAGGTTTCTCCCACATCCTTGACCACCTGACCCATGATCTGGTTTGTAATTTCTCCGATGCTGTCGGTGACTTCTGCAGAGGAAAGCCCTGTTGCTAATTCCTCCTTTGGCATACCCATGGAAAGCATATATTTTTCATAGATCGCATAGGCGGCATCGGCGGAAAAATTCATGACAACCAGCCCGATATAGTCCCCGTCAAACTGTACAAAACAGGTTAGATCCGGTTTCATGGAAACCTTGGGGATTTTCTGAATGGTGGTTGAATAGGTGACATCTTGCTTGGTGTTTGTTTCAAGTGTCTTCTGGGCTGTTTTAAGGAAGATCTTGGATATTTCGTCAATGGATAGGGGGTAGTTTGACATGACGTCTCCTTATTTGTTTCAGATGATGTAATCGTTGGTAATTATCAATAAAATACGGGTAAAAGTCAAAGGATTTATTATCTTTCCCCCCGGTTGTAGGGGGCTGCCAGCATGGCCGGGGCATTTAGTTTCTTGGGGTCTTTTAAACTGATGAGCAGCAGAATCAGCAGGGTGGCAATGTAGGGCAGCATGGATAGAAAATTAGGGGAAATCCCCAGGGGCTGCATCAAGTACTGGACCACGAAGATGCCTCCGAAAAGAAAGGCGGCCCAGATGGCCCGTCCCGGATTCCACAGGGCAAAAATGGTCAGGGCAATGGCAATCCATCCTCTTCCTGCGGTCATGCCTTCAATCCATGATTTTGAATAGGAGATGGACAAATGGGCTCCGGCAAGGGCGGAAAACCCCCCGCCAATGAGCACACAAAGATATCGAATTCGAAATACGTTGACTCCCTGGGTCTCGGTGGCCTGGGGGTTTTCTCCCGTGGACCGGATCTGGATGCCCAGAAGGGTTCTTTCCAGTAAAAACCAGGCGGCAAAGGCCAGGAAAATGGCCAGATAGAAAAAGGGGCTTTGCAGGAAGAAAATTTTCCCGATGTAGGGGATATCCGACAGATAGGGAATGGCCAGATCATCCATTTTTATGGTAAGGGGTTTGCCCACATAGGGTTTGCCCAACATACCGGAAAGCCCTAATCCTAGCATGGTAAGCGCAAGACCCGAAACCACCTGGTTGGCCTGGAGGGTGATGGAGGCAAATGCATGGATGACGGAAATGGTCATGCCGGCTGCCACGGCGGCCAGAACCCCTAGCCAGGGCTGTCCTGTGGTGAAGGTGACAATAAAGGCCACCACCGCTCCCACGGCCATGACCCCTTCCACTCCTAGGTTTAGAATGCCGGACCTTTCACAGATGATTTCACCGGTGGTGGCCAGCAGCAGGGGGGTTCCTGCGATCATGGTCCGTTGGAGTGTTGAAATGATAATTTCTTCCATTTATTATTCCTATCCTTTTGATTTGCTTGAAAAGCGGATACTCAGTTTGTGGTTTAAAAAATAATCCCCCATGATTAAAAAAATCAACAGGGTGCCGTTGACGATTTCAACCGTTGCGGCCGGCAGGCCCAAAGAAATCTGAATGGCATCGCCTCCCACGAGAATGCCGGCAAAAAAGATTCCCGAAACGATGGCGTACAAGGGGTTCAGCTTGGCAAGCCAGGCCACGATGATGGCGGTAAATCCATAGCCCGAGGAGACAGAGGCCGGATACCCGAGATAATGGTGGATACCGGCAATCTCTCCTACTCCCGCAAACCCGGCAAGTCCCCCGGACACGGCCATGAGAATTACGCTGGTTTTGAGAAAATCGATGCCGGCATATTTACCGGCGTCGGGGTTTTCCCCCACCACCCGGGTTTCATACCCGAAGCGGGTTTTGTAAATCACCACACACAAAATGATGGCACAGACGATACTTAGAATCAAGGTGGCATAGTGGATCCGTGATCCTGGAATAACGCCCAGGATTGCGGCTTCCGGCAGATTGTTGGTGCCGGGAAACCCAAACCGTGTATTTCCCTTCCAGGGACCGACAATAAGCATGGTTAAAAATTCGGCACAGATATAATTGAGCATCAATGTGGAAATGACCTCATTGATGGAATATTTAATTTTAAGGATGGCAGGAATAATTCCCCACAAGGCACCGCCTAGGAATCCTGCAAAAAATATCAGGGGAACAATGAGATAGGAGGGCAGAATATTTCCAAAGGTAAGCCCTGTCCAGGTGGAGAAGATGGCTCCCATAAGCAGCTGTCCTTCTGCCCCGATATTCCAGAACTTGGCCCTGAAGGCAAGGGTGAGGCCAGCCCCTATGAGAATCAAAGGGATGGCCTTGGTCACCGTTTCTTTAAATCCATAGAAAGATCCAAAAGACCCCATGAAA
Organism: uncultured Desulfobacteraceae bacterium; assembly: GCA_964021475.1. GTDB lineage: Bacteria > Desulfobacterota > Desulfobacteria > Desulfobacterales > Desulfobacteraceae > NBML01. The sequence goes on from CAXHYW010000154.1 coordinate 3,248, forward strand.
ATTTCAGAAATGGCATAGAGGGGGTTTACCCCGGCAACCAGAAAAATAATACTGATAACAACCAGGCCTGCGGCCAGGGAAAACACATTGGTCATCAGGGATCTTAAGGGGGTGATATTGTATCGATCGCTTGTGGTTATTTTTATCATGGGCTCTTTTCTTAGTATAAAATCAGGCTGTTAAATGGCATGATTGCTGGTTTGGGTTTCCGTTTCTTTGGATCCGGCCATCATCAGACCGATGTCACTGAGCCTTTTATCATCGGAATTTAAGATTCCCATGAATTCTCCGCCAAAAATAACTGCCACCCGGTCACAAAGTTCAAATATCTCTTCAAGGTCTTCTGAAAACAGCAATACCGAACTGCCTTGTTTTCGAAGCGCCAGAAGATGCTCCCTTAAAAATTGTGTGGCCCCCACATCCAGGCCGTAGGTGGGATGGGATGCCACCAACAGCCGTGGTTGTTCACTGATTTCCCTTCCCAGGATCAGTTTTTGTATGTTGCCGCCGGATAAATTTCGGATCTGGTTGTGAATGGAATGGGTGGCCACTTGAAAGTCTTTGACAATGGTCTTGGTATGGTCCTTTACCTGGCTATACTTGAGAAAATACCGTTTGGAAAATTTTTTCAAATGATGTTGTTTTAATATGGCATTGTCATAGAGAAACAGCCCCGGTGCAATGCCAAAACGAATCCGCTCTTCGGGCACATGGGCAACTCCATTGTCATAGATATGGCGGGGGGATTTGTTGGTGATATCCTTTTCATTCATCACAACGGTTCCTGAATTGATTTTCCGGATGCCGGTGATGGCTTCGGCCAATTCTCTCTGGCCGTTTCCTGCTACCCCTGCAACACCGAAAATCTCATTTTCAAATAATTCAAAGGACACGCCTTTAACTGCTGGCATCCCCTTGTCACCCATAACATGGATGTTTTGAACCGAGAGAACCTTTTTGCCCTGGGCAAGTGTTTCCTTTTCAATGTTAAAGACCACATCCCTTCCCACCATCATCCGGGCCAAGGATTTTTTATCCGTATCCGCAGTGTCGGCATGCCCCACAATTTGCCCCTTTTGCAGTACGGTCACCCGGTCGCAGATATCCATGATTTCGTCTAATTTGTGGGAAATAAAGATGATCATATGGCCTTCGGCCTTCATCTGCCGCAGAATGGATATGAGCTCCTTTATTTCAAGGGGGGTCAGCACCGAGGTGGGCTCATCTAAAATCAGTAAATCCGCCCCGTTTAAAAGGGCTTTGATAATTTCTATCCGCTGCTGTTCTCCTGCAGACAATTGCCAGACTTTCTGGTCCAGATCCATTTTAAAATCAAATTGTTTTGAAAACTCTTCCACTCGTTTGCGTAATTGGATCTTCGGGAAAAAAAAGGGGGTGTCTTTATACCCCAGGGCAATGTTTTCAAGGACCGAATGGTTCTGGACCAGCATGAAGTGTTGGTGGACCATGCCAATGCCATGGGTGATGGACTCAACGGGAGAGTTGATACGAATGGGGGACCCGTTGACTTCTATCTGCCCTGAATCGGGCTGGTACAGCCCGTAGAGAATGTTCATCAGGGTGGTCTTTCCCGCTCCGTTCTCTCCTAAAAGGCCGAGTATCTCACCGGATTTTACATAAAGGTTGATGTCTTTATTGGCATGGATGCCGTGAAATGACTTGCAGATGTCTTTCATCTCAAGGCGTTGTATTTTTTTCATATCAAAACTTTAAGGCCGGGGAAAATTCCCCGGCCTTTTTTATAATTAATATCTAAAATTATTGGGGAATGCTGCCTTCAACATTGTCCACATAATACATGATACCCAAAAGATCCTTTTTGGAGGCCTTGGCACCGGCCGGGATCTGAATTTTCCCCGTATTGTCCGCAATGGGGCCGGTAAAGGGTTCAAATACATCCACTCCCTGTTTCATCTGCTCATATCGTTTCATCACCAGGTCATAGGCGGATATTTTGCCAAATTCCTTTGAATCGATCATGGCCGCTTTCAGTTCAGGGACAAATTTGGGATTGATCATGTCGGTGGGGCTGCCGCCGAGGATAGCAGCCTTTTCCTTGGCCAGCCACCAGATATCCTGGTTGGTCCATTTTTCCGTGTAGAGGTCTTCTAAGATCTTGGCATACATGCCGCCCCAGTCCATGAGCTGACCGGATACAACAGAGTCTTTCCCATAGGGCTGCATGGCTGAGTAATGGGAGAAGGTGTAGATCTGTTTGCCTTTTTCCGTTACTTCCTGGCCCACTTCAATAACCGCCGGGGTGTCTTCGGTGAATGCCAGGGCGTCACAGCCTTCAGCAATAAGGGACTGGGCCGCTTCCTTGGCCTTGTCCGGTCCGTACCAGGCATAAATCCAGCGGACATTGAGTTTTGCTTCCGGGTTGGAAGCCTTTATTCCAAGAGCATAGGCATCGATATGGCGAACCAGTTCTGGAATGGGAAATGCAGCCACATAGCCTATTTTATTGGTTTTGGTCAGGGCGCCTGCCATGATACCATTCAGGTAATACATCTGGTAAAGGTCACCAAAATAGGTTCCCACGTTGGCAGTTTGTTTAAACCCGGAACAATGCATGAACTTTTTTTCAGGATATTTTGCCCCTGCCTTGAGGGTGTCATCCATATAGCCGAAACTGGTGGTAAATACCACGTCACATTTTTGCTCCTGGACAAGGCGGTCAATGATTCTGGCACTGTCCGATTCTGCAACCGATTCAACAATAATCGTTTCCAGCCAGGGGAATTTTTCTTCGGCAAATTTTCGACCCTGATCATGGGCATGGGACCAGCCGTAATCGCCCACAGGTCCTACATAAATAAAACCGGCCTTGAGTTTTTTGACAGGTTCTGCTTTCTTTGCAACTTCTTCTGGTTTCGCAGTTTCGGCTTTTTCTTCTTGCTGTCCACAAGAAACGAAAAATAGGCTAAATAGAAAAACAAAAGATAATGCAACAAAAAAAATTTTCTTTCTCATTAATTTGAACTCCATTTTAAAAGTGAAAAAATTGTGAAAGATAATACGATAATTAGGCCTTTCCAGTCAACCATTATGATGGTGGAATGGACAAAGTATGTGACAAGTCGACCCTAGGTTTGTGTCGGGTGACCATATTACAAAGGACAACCAAGGTAATTTTTTTCTATCGACAGGAAGAATAAAATATGATTGAATGAATCTTTTTGGGTAAAGTAAGACTTAAAAACTATGCAATGAGGGCGTCATGGGCAGTATATCAGATATATTACACAAATCGAGCGTTTTCAATTCCCTGGACGAGGAGTATCTTAAAGAGAATTTAAGCAAATTACCTATATTCAGCGGGCTTTAAGATAGTGAAATGAACAGTTAAAGCCAAAAAGGGCGGAGAGGTGTTGGAAATATCGAGCCGTGGCTTTTTTGAGCTGATCCAGGGAGACAATGCTCTAGGGGAAAAATAATGAAAAAAATTGAAAAAATCGCCTCAGAACGACGAACGATAGCTGCAGGATCACAACAAACGAGACAGGAGGATTAATTTTTGTACGGATTAGAAGCCATAAGTGCCTATAATGGCTGGGCAATGGTCATTATTGGGCCGCTGATAGTAATGTCGGGATTAACCATCCTGTCCCTTATTATCTCTCAACTGCATAAAGTGGTTGCCCTCTTTGACAAAAAAGATAAACAGACCACAGAACCAGCTGTTAAGGGCAGGGATGAGATATCAGTTCCCAAGGTATTGCCAATAGACATTTCGGAAACAGCCGAAATCTATCAGCAGCTTATTGACAAGCTTGAACAACCTTTTGAGCTGAGTGATCTTTACCGGGTTGCAGGGGAAAACAATTTTCCGCACCCTGTTCTGACTATTAGCCGTTTTAGAGAAGCCGGGATACTGGAACAGGCTGGTGAGGGTGTATTTATCTGGAACGGCTAAACAGTACAATTGGACCATTAAATACCTGAGTCAAACGGCATAAAAAGTTATACCAGCCCAAAAGAAACGGGCATTGTAAATAGCTTTACGTGAAACAGACACAATAATTAGGAAACGAAGAATGGAACTGCTTCTACAGTTTTTATCAAACACCGGATTTGCACTTGCAAGTTATGGAAATTTTGTTATGTTGGCCATCGGCTCTTTATTTGTTTACCTGGCCATTGCCAAACAGTATGAACCCCTCCTGCTACTGCCTATTGGTTTTGGTGTTCTGATAGGCAATATCCCATTTTTTA
>CAXHYW010000155.1:0-7468 GCA_964021475.1 uncultured Desulfobacteraceae bacterium
TCAGTACATGAGCAATCAGAATATGAGCAATCAGAATATGAACGATCAGAATATGGATCATAGTACGATGGAACATGAAGCCGGTCAGAACATGGCGGATGATTTTTTCCAGGAATGATGAACCCGTATTTCTTACAAGCGATTTAGCAATTGCAAAGGTGATGGAAAAAAGGTATATTTTTTCATCACCTTTGAGAGTAAACGGTTGTGTTCGGTTCCACTAAACTCCTGTACATAGCCCACATAATAATCCGGTACAGGCCTGTTAATTTTCACATATTTCGTTCAAAAGGAATTGCCATGAAACGGTTGGTTATCCTATCTGCTATTCTATGTTTTGGAGTCTTGGCCTTTTCGCCGGATCCTTCTTTTGCATCAGAAAAGGAGGGTCTTCCTGAAATAGAGGATAGGTTGTCTGAGAGCCTTAATTTGTCAGATTTACTTCACTATGCATATTTGTCAAATCCCTCTATTACAGCTTCACGGGAATCCTGGCAGATCTTTATCGAGAACTACCGGATTGGAAAAAGCTATCCAGATCCCCAGCTCATGACCACTTATTTTCCAAAGCCCATCGAAACAAGATTAGGGCCCCAGGACTGGAACCTGACGCTGTCCCAGGTAATTCCCTTTCCCGGGACCTTGTCACAAAAGGGCAAAGTACTGGAGGCCGATGTCAAGATTGCAAGGCTTATGGTGGATAAAACAGTTAAAAATATCGTTACCGCTGTTTCTTCTTCTTATTATGAATTGATTTACATCCAGAAAGCCATTGATGTTGCAACCGTAAACATGGCTTTAAACCAGAAATTATTAAATATCAGTCACAACGCCTATGCTCAAGACAAAGCTCTTTTTTACGATGTGTCCAAGGCCCGGGCACAGACTGCACAGATTCAATACGACATCATGCTGTTGCAGGAACTGGAACAAACAGAAAAAACAAAGATAAATACCTTGTTAAACAGGCCCCCTAATGAAGCCATTGGCAGAGCTTTGAATCTTGCCCCAAAACAGGTGGTCTATTCATTGGACGAAATTTATGGCCTCTCCATGATGTACCAGGAAGATAATCTTATTGCCCAAGAAGCCGTTCTAAAGTCTGAAGAAGCCATTAAGCTTACCAAATATGAAAATTTACCCTCGTTCAAGTTAGGTCTTTTTTATGCGGGAATAGGCCAGCCGGATGTGGCATCTCCTCCAAAGGATGCCGGGGATGATGCTGTCGGGGTACAACTGGGTTTAAATCTTCCATTGTGGTTTGGTAAAAATAAAAGCCGAATGGCAAAGGCTGCGGCTGCAAAAGCAAAAGCAACGGCTGATAAAACCGTGACCGCGAACAGAACCAAGGCCAGGATCAGTCGCCTCTGGTTTAAGCTTCAAAATTCAAATCGTTTGATTTCCCTTTATAAAAACGATCTGCTGCCCCAGGCCCTTGCTTCAGTTAAAACATCTGAAACCTGGTTCCGGGAGGGACAGGGGAATTTTGCTGATTTTCTGGAGATCCAGGCAACCGCCTATAACTTTCAACTATCCCTTGAACGGGCAAAGACTGATTATAGCAAGACCCTTGTACAGCTTGAACAACTGGCCGGAGTAATTCTTGATAGGAAAAGTCCTGAAACCGAAGGAGAGAAGGATCAATGAAAATAATAATAAGCGGTATATTTATTTTAAGTATTCTTTCTATATCACAGGTATATGCAGATTATGACAGCATGAAAAAAGACCTTGAAGAATACACTCCGCAAAAGAGTTTTGCCATCATCGCCGAGCCTGATGTTCAAGAAACGAAGACGGTTCCTGGTGATGCGACCGGCGTTGCTCCCGGTGTTGCTCCCGATTTTGCAAGAATAAAAATCTTGAAAAAGGGTTATGAACGAGAAATTTCCGACCCGAACAGCCGGCTTATCGAGCTTGGGGTGGATGAGAAAATTCTCAAACGGCTTTCCGGGATATCTTCTGATCAAGATGCACTTATTAAACATGTGGGGCAAAAAATCCGCTTGAATGAGATTCGAGTTATTGCTGTCTTGCGCAACCCGGCTATCCAGGCCGCCCAAAAAAAAGTGATCGCTGAGATCCAGTCCTTTGATCAGGTCATGAACCTGGACAATACGCTTACGCAATATGCCTCGTTCACCAAGGCTTCCAATAATAAGGTGGGTCCCCTTAAGGGTAAGGATTCCATTAAAATGATTTATCCTTTTCCAGGGTTATCCGCCCTTAAAGGCCGTATTGTTCAAAGCCAGGTGGCCATGCTGATGGAAAAGATGCAAATTATTAACAAACAGGTTCTCAGAGATGTCGAGAAAGCCTATTGGGACTTTGTTTTTGTAGTAAAATCAACAAAGATCACCAGGGAGACAATTGATGCTTTTGAACGTCTTGGGGGTGTCGCCACATCCCTGTATAAAAGCGGTAAAACCAGCTTCCAGGATGTGATCAAGATCAATATTAAGATAGAAGAACTCAAAGAAGATCTGGTTACCTTGAAAGCCAAAAAGAAAAATATAGAAATCCGGATTCTTGAACTTTTAAACCTACCGGCCAACATCCGTTTAGGCAAGGCTATTGTTGCTCCGCAGCCTCCCAAAATAGCCGAAGCTGAAGCTCTTTTCCCCATTGCCAGGGAGCACCGCCAGGAACTCAAAGTAATCCGGTTTCAGATCAGCAAACTAACGTCCATGGTGGAAATGTCGGAATCCATGATAGAAGCTCCGTTTACCCTGGGATTTTCAACTTTTGAAAATGATATCATCAACACAACGGGTACCGACGCCTCCAAAGAGGCTTTTGCCTCCAAAACCATGGCGGCCATGAAAAATAACAGCCCTACCAGGCCCTTATACGGGTTGGATGAACCCTGGGTTGCGCAAACAAGGCAGAATCTGTCAAGCCTTCGACAAACGCTGTTAACCCAGGAAAATGCCACGACCAGGATGGTGAGAAATGCCTGGTTTAAAACAGACAAAAACCGAAGGGAGTTTCGCTTATATCAAAATCGAATTCTGCCCTTGGCAAAATCTGCGCTGGATGTGTCCACCAGGGAGTACGAAGCAGGATCCATCCCATTTTCCCAAGCCATTGATTCCTATACCTATTGGCTGAAAGTTAAATTGACCATCGCAAAAAAACAGGCTGACCTTGGCACCTCCTTTGCTGAATTGGAAAATATTGTGGGCAAAAAATTACAAAAAATACAGGGGAAAACTTCATGAACATAAAAAGGTTTGGATTGACCATTATCTTCACTGCGCTGATAACGGGTATAGCTGTTTTTTATCTTATGACTTCCCTGGGGTTCAACACGGATTCCCAGACAACAGGACAAGCAACCAAAGAGGGCACAAAAGAACGGAAAATCATCTATTGGAAGGCCCCAATGGATCCCACTGAGATCTATGAAGAACCAGGCCAAAGTAAGATGGGCATGGATCTTGTCCCTGTGTACGAGGATGAGATGGCAGAAGATGACGATGACAAGGAACGAAAAATAGTCTATTGGAAGGCGCCCATGGACCCCACGGAAATTTATGAAGCACCGGGCAAAAGTAAGATGGGCATGGATCTGGTTCCGGTGTATGAGGACGAACTTGTGGGGGGAGTCGATATTAGAATAAACCCAGTGGTGGAACAGAACATGGGTCTGAAAATCGAACCTGTTGAGAAAGGTCCTTTGAACCACACCATCAAAACCTACGGGCATGTCACCTATGATGAAACCAGAACCGGTATCATCAGCCAGAAATCTTCCGGGTGGATCGAAACGCTATACGCAGATTATACGGGATTCAGGGTGGAAAAAGGGCAAGCCTTGTACGAAATATATTCCCCCTCTCTTCTGGCATCCCAGGAGGAATATCTGTCTGTTTATAAAAATTATAAGAAAAACAAAAGCCTATTGAATAAAGAACTTTTAGCCTCAGCCAAAAAAAGACTCCAATATTATGACATCGCAGACATTGAAATGGCCCGCATTGAACAGACCGGACAGGTCCAAAAAAGCCTGGCGGTCAGGTCTCCTTATAAGGGGGTGGTCACCCAAAAAAACGTCATTGAAGGGGCTTTTGTAAAATCTGGTGAAAGCCTGTTTACCATTTCCGATCTGTCCAGGGTCTGGGTGGAGGCCCATATTTTTGAATATGAACAGAACCTGGTCCATGAGGGGCAAGCGGTGGAGATGACCCTGTCCTATAATCCGGGTAAAATCTATAAAGGGAAGATTTCCTATATTTTCCCCTATCTTCAGGCCAAAACCCGGGACGTCATCATTCGGATCGCCTTTGACAATGAGACAGGAGAACTGAAACCGGATATGTTTGCACAAATTAAAATTCAAACCAATGCAGATAAAACCGGCCTGTTTATCTCTTCCCAGGCGGTTATTCATTCAGGAGACCGGCAATTGGTTTTCGTGGCAAAGGGGAAGGGCAAATTTACTCCCCGGCAGATCACCACAGGCGTTTTTCTGGAAGATGGGAAGGTGCAGGTCTTGACCGGCCTTACCCCGGGAGAAAATATTGTGGTCTCGGGCCAGTTTCTGCTGGATTCTGAATCCAAACTCAAAGAGGCGATACAGAAAATGATCGAGTCCAAATCAGGACCTGCCAAGGCGGGCAAGACGGCGGTAAAAGAGGATTCTGGGTTCTTTGACGAGATGGATGAGATGGATGAGAAAAAGCCTTCGGACGATTTTTTTCAAGACATGGAATAGACAAGGAATTCTGAGATGATAGATAAAATAATCGAATGGTCTGTAAACAATAGATTCATGGTGGTCCTGGCAACCTTTTTTGTCATTGTCGCGGGTATCCTGGCCATGCTCAACACGCCTTTGGATGCCATTCCGGATCTTTCCGACGTCCAGGTCATTATTTATACGGAATATCCGGGCCAGGCCCCCGAGGTGGTGGAGGACCAGGTCACCTACCCTTTGACAACGGCCATGCTCAGCGTCCCCTTTGCCAAGGTGGTAAGAGGGTACTCTTTTTTCGGGGTTTCCTTTGTTTACCTTATTTTTGAGGACGGTACCGATATTTACTGGGCCAGATCCCGGGTCATGGAATACTTAAATTTTGTGTCCGACCGCCTGCCGGCCGGGGTCACCCCCAGCCTTGGGCCCGATGCCACCGGGGTTGGCTGGGTATATGAATACATCTTAAAAGACACCACGGGCAAAACCGATCTTTCAGAGCTGCGCTCCCTCCAGGACTGGTTTTTGCGGTATGAACTGACTGCTGTTCCCGGGGTGTCAGAAGTTGCCAGCATCGGCGGGTTTGTCAAACAATACCAGGTGGAGGTGGATCCCAACAAGCTGCTTTCCTATAATATTCCCATCCAGAAAATAAAAAAAGCCATCCAGCGCTCCAATGCCGACGTGGGGGGCAAGCTCATTGAGATGGGGGAAACCGAATTCATGGTTCGGGGCCTGGGGTATATAAAGTCGGTTGAGGACCTTGAACTGATTGCGGTTTCCGTTGATGACAAAGGCACCCCTATTTTATTAAGGGATATTGCCAATATCGGAATAGGCCCTGAATTGCGCCGGGGAATCCTGGAATGGAACGGAGAAGGGGAAACTGTCGGGGGCGTGGTTATCATGCGCTATGGTGAAAATGCCCTTGAGGTGATCCAACGGGTAAAAGAAAAGTTAAAGGATCTGGAAAAAGGACTACCAGAAGGGGTTGAGATCATTGCCGGCTATGATAGGTCCTCGCTTATCGAGCGGGCAGTTGAGACCCTGAAAGCCAAGCTCACCGAAGAGATGATCGTGGTAACCCTTATCTGCGTCATCTTTCTGCTTCATTTCAGATCCGCCTTTGTGGCCATTTTCACGCTTCCCGTGGGCATATTGATGTCTTTTCTGTTCATGTATCCCTTTGGGGTGAATGCCAACATCATGAGCCTGGGGGGGATTGCCATTGCCATCGGGGTCATGGTGGACGCCTCCATTGTGATGGTGGAAAATGCCCACAAACATCTGGAACGGGACAAGGGCAAAAAGAGCCATACCCAGATCATCATCGACGCCTCCAAGGAAGTGGGGCCGGCCTTGTTTTTCAGCCTTTTGATCATTACGGTCTCATTTTTGCCGGTGTTCAGCTTAACGGAACAGTCGGGCCGGATGTTTCGGCCCCTGGCCTATACCAAGACCACAGCCATGGCCGCCTCTTCCATTCTGGCCATCACCATTATCCCGGTGCTCATGACCTTTTTTGTCCGGGAGAACACCATTGATCCTTTATTATCCAGGGGTCGGAAGATAAAGATCTGGATACTGGCCATGGCAGGACCTCCCCTGGTTGTTGTCGGCTTTGGTCTTGCCGGATTTAAACTGCCTGAATTAAGCCTGGTTGCGGCCCTTGGACTTTCCCTGTTCCTGGGGCTGTGTCTTGCCCCCCAGAAAATAATCCCCGAAAAGAGAAACCCTTTGAACCGGTTTCTGATCCGGATCTATCTGCCCGCCATCAAGCGGGTATTAAAATGGCGGAAAGTAACGGTGGTCATTGCGCTTGCAGCCATTGCCGTGACCTGGTATCCCATGAGTCGCGTGGGCAGCGAATTCATGCCCCCCTTGAACGAGGGGGATCTTTTGTACATGCCCACCACCCTGCCCGGGATTTCCATCACCAAGGCAAAGGAACTGCTCCAGCAGACCGACAAGATCATCCAGCGGTTTCCCGAAGTGAAAAGCACCCTGGGAAAGATTGGTCGTGCAGAAACCTCAACGGATCCAGCCCCTTTGTCCATGATCGAAACCGTGATCATGCTCAGACCCCAGGTGGAGTATGAACAGATTGAAAAGGAGCGGTTTTATTCAGGCTGGCCTGGCTGGCTGAAAAAGCCTCTGACCTGGGTCTGGCCGGAACAGGTACGGGGAAAAATTCTCCATGAATGGCGGAAAAAACCCATTGACTGGTTTTTTTCAGGCTGGCCCGGCTTTTTAAAAGCGCCCTTAACTTGGATATTGCCACAAGAACGGTATATCACCATCCAGGAGCTGTCCGACGATCTGGATCAGGCGGTGAAGTTTCCCGGGCTGACCAATGCCTGGACCATGCCCATCAAGACAAGGATCGATATGCTCTCCACGGGCATTAAAACCCCGGTGGGTATCAAGATCATGGGACCGGACCTGTCCATTCTGGCCGGTCTCGGCGAACAGATCGAGGCCCTGCTCAGAAATGAAAAAGGCACCCGGTCGGTATTTTCCGAACGGGTCACCGGCGGCAATTACCTTGATTTTAACATCAAAAGAAAAGAGATTGCCCGGTATGGTCTCCAGGTACAGGATGTTCAGGATATCATCAAGACAGCCATCGGCGGGATGAATGTGAGCTATACCGTGGAGGGGCTGGAACGGTATCCTATCAACCTGCGCTACAATCGAAAATTTCGGGACAATATTGGCGAGCTGCGACGGGTGTTGGTGCCCACGCCTTCCGGCGCCCAGGTGCCCCTGATC
>CAXHYW010000156.1:0-7467 GCA_964021475.1 uncultured Desulfobacteraceae bacterium
CAATATTTAAAAGAGCCCTGCTGAGGATTGCAGGGCTCTTTTTTTTTGAAAACCGAAGTGTTCGTGGGGGGTAAATATCTCCTGATATCCGTATCCAATTGCTCCCAATGAGGATGATTTTAAGGATTTTTAAAAGATCAGGTCATCAAACACAATCGGGACTTTTTTTTGCACTTCTTTGAGCAAGGGGCGCATCAGTTCCACCATCTGGGGGTGGGATGCCTTTGCACACCGAAGGGCAAAGACATGACGCCATTCCCTGATGTTGGCTTTCATCACAATTTCCGTCTTCAGACTATTGGGGAGTATCTCTCTTGCCTGCTGAGCTTTCCATCCATTTTGCAACAGGGTTTTATAGTCTGTCTCTGCCCGTTCCATGGCACTTAACCACAATTGTTCCGCCAACGATCTACCCGGGGGAATAGGGGGAACAGGGAGAACAGGGGATTGTTCCGACCAGGTACCCAAGAGATGGTCCTGGCACCAGACGGGTTTGATAAATTCCATCTGGCCGTCATATTTAACATATCGGGTGGATTCCTGGGCAAAACTGCAATGGCGGTGGCGCACCAGCTCATGGGTAACCCCTCGGTTGGTAACAAATTTAACCACAATGTCACCAAATTCTATCATGGCATGGTGTCCCTTTCTGACCAGCATTTCCACAAATTTTTCAGCTGAGTCCTGGGTGATCTTGTCCTCGGATTTATAACAGGTTCTCCCCGCTTTCTCCAACAGTGTAAGGCCCTGGTCCGGGAGACTTAAAATCTCGTGGGTTTGTTCTATGATTTTCATATCGATTCTTTCCTGACAAGGGGAACGGTCAGGCCGCCGTCCATTAGAAAAAGAACGGATGCGTCTCTTCCTTTTTCTTCCAGGGCCTTGTCAATGGCGGTCTGGAGATCGGAAAAAGGGGTGATGAACAATTTGGATATCACCTCGGGGGCCACATCGGTTACGGCCCACATCTGGGCCCATAATCCGATTTCCGCCATTTTGGCGGCCTTGTGGTAGCCCAGAACATAGCCCTGCTCGATTTTATCCAATGCTGCCTTCGGGGTGTCGCAGGAGCCTAGGAGATCGGCAAAGGCTTTGCCGCCGATATTATCCCGGCATTTGGCCACCAGGATCATGATCCCGTTTTTTTTCAGTGCCAGCTTGGCATTGTCAATTCCCTTCTGGGCCTGGTATAGATCAATGTCCTGGGGAAATTTTACCACCGAGACCACAATGTCTGCCTTTTCCTCCAAGGGGGCGGCAAACACTTCATTGGCCTTGTCAATGGCGGCATGGAAGGAATCATGGATGTGACCTGCGCAAGTGGCATAGACATTGTGGTGCTTGTCCAGGACCGTCATGATGGAAAAAATTTCCTGTTTAACGGTTTTTATGGCGTCCATCATGTCTTCATGGACAGGGTTGCCGGTGAGAGACAGGGCACGGGCTTCCGGAAGCAATGCCAGTTTATGGTTCTGCTCAATGGTTTCAAATCCTGCAATTCCCGGTAAAAAGGATTTTCTGCCCCCGGTGTAGCCGGCAAAATAATGGGGCTCCACCGAAGAGATGATAATGAATTTATCGGCTTCTGCCGCAGCTTTGTTCACATACATCTGTGTGCCGTTGGAGGAGGTGCCCAAAAAGACCAGATCCTCTTTTTTTCTGGCATCATGGACAATGATCCGGCCCTTTATCTTTTCATAATAGGGACCGAAGATCTGTAAATACTCTTCTTCGGTGGGTCCCCTGTGGGCTCCCGTGGCAATGATAAAGTTATACTGGGTTTTTCCCAGGTCATCAAAAATCACATCCAGCACCTTTTGGGTGGGGGTGGGGCGTGTGGCATCATTGACAATTACCAGTACCTGTTTGGCATCCGCTAAAAAATCTTTAAAGTTTCTCGCGTTAATGGGGTTGGCAATGGCCTCTATTATGGCTTGGTCTTCATCTTTAATCTCAACATCATTGGCTTCAAGAAAGCTAACCTGAATCTCATCATTGATAATCGCTGACAAGGAGCCCTCTTTTCCGTATGGTACGTCGATCTGCATCAATTTCTCCTTTAACGTATGGGCCCTAAGGTGTCTATTTTGGCAACAAAGGTGTCTATCTGTGCCTGGAACAGGGATTTGTCTCCGGCGGGTATCTCTACCACATGTACTCTCTCAGGGTCAATTTGAACGGTTTCAAGGGTTTTTTTAAGATTGGCGATCAGTCGTTTAGCTTTTACATTGCCCTTGTGCTGGCAATCATCTTCGGGGCAGCAGGCCACAAGGACTCCCCATGCATTGTTCAGGAAAGGGGACATGAGAACCTGGGCCTCTAATCGTCCGCCGCACATATTTACCAGGATTTCATAGGCATTGTCCTTTGTTTCCGATTCCGGCAATTGGGATGCCTGGAGATCCGGATAATAGGACCAGTTGCAGGCAAAGACAATGGCTCTGGCCGATGAATGGGAGCTTAAAAAGCTATTGGCCTTTTGGGTCAGTTCTTCACGGCTGGTGCCAAAGGTATTTCCCATTTTGGCGGTGCCTGCCGGGCAGACTTCCGCGCAGATTCCACAGGACTGGCATTGGGTAGGATCGGTCTCAATGCCGTTCTCTCCATGGGATCTGGCCTCGTGGGGGCAAGCCCCCACACAGATAAGGCACCGGGCACAATTTAACTGGGTGCTGGAGGTGGTGCCGGGCCCCGTAAGTCCCATTTCAACCAGATCTTTTTTGGCATCGGTAAACACATCTGTCAGGGTAACTCCCGAGGAACAGGCCGCCTCACACCGTTTGCAATAAAAACAATTAAATATCTTGTCCGCAGCTTCCGGGGTGGGCTCGACAGCTCCGGATAAAAGGCCGAAGGCGGTGATAATTTTGGCCCGGGGGGCATCGGATTCCCATCCTGTGAATTTAAACATGGGACAATGCTCAAAACAATATCCACATCTGATACAGCTTGCCAGGGTGCCTTCCCATTTTTCTAAATGACTAAATTTTTTTTCTGGTGGTTTCATTTAAAACATCCTCATCTATTAACTGTTCACAGAATATCTAAGATCGGTGGCCGTAACCCAGTCTTCCGGGGCTTGCATGAGTTTGCCGGGATTCAGTATATTATTGGGGTCCAGCGCTTTTTTAATGATCCGGAGCAATCCCAGGGAATCGGCCTTTTCAACCTTGAAGGCGGCTGCCTTGGAAAGTCCGATGCCGTGTTCTGCGCTGGTGGTGCCGTTAACCGATCGTACATATTCATAGATTTCAGTAATGGCTTTCCTTGCAGACTGCCACTGGTCTTCCCGTCTTGTGTCCATCAATATTTTGGTGTGCATGCAGCCGGACCCGCAATGGCCGTATGCCGTCATGATAATATTATTTTTCTTGGCAACCTCATGGATTTTGCCCGCCATTTCAGCCATCTTTGAGTAGGGGACTGCCATGTCATCGGCCAGGGAGGTTGAAGACAGGTTTTCATCATATTTGGACAGGGCGGGGAATAGTTTTTTCCTCCCCATGAAAATTTTTGCCCTCTCCTTGGGATCATAGCTTGAATGGAGATCTTTTCCATGGTGTTGTTCACAGATTTTTTGCATCTTGTTAATTTCATAGTCAACCGCCTCTTTGACCATGCCGTCGGCCTCATACATAAGGGCGGCAGCCACTTCCTTTAACCCGAGATCCATGGTTTTGTTGACAGCTTTGATGGCAATGGAGTCCATCAGTTCCAGCATGGAGGGATTGGCCCCCGAGGACATGATGGATCCGATGGCTTCACCGGCATCCTGCAAGGAGTCAAAATTGGCAATCCCCATGCACCGAAATTCCGGGATGGGCACAAAGCTCAAGATGGCTTCCACCACCACCCCCAGCGTCCCTTCGGATCCGACCATGAGTTTGTGGAGTTGATACCCGGATGCTTCCACCCGGGTATGGGCGCCCAGGGTTACCAGATCACCGTTGGGCATTACCACCTTCATCCCCATGACGGCGTCCCGGGTGGCTCCGTATTTTACGGACCGAACCCCGCTGGCATTGTTGGCAATTTCTCCCCCAATGGTTGCAATTCTGGAGGAAGCAGGTGTTGGCGGGTAAAAGACCCCATATTGTTTCAGGGCCATGTTGAGATCATCGTCCACAACCCCTGGTTCCACCCGGCAGTAGACATCGGGTAAATTGATTTCCAATATCCTGTTCATCCCCTTCATGTCCAGGATAATCCCTCCCTGGATCGGCACGGTCTGGCCGCACATGCCTGACCCGCCGCCCCTTGGGGTCACCGGAATACACTCCTGGTTGGCATACTCCATTATTTTTTGAACCTGCAGGGTGGTGTCGGGTTTGACGATCACCCATGGCATGGCATGGTGAACAGAGGCATCAGAACCATATACATACAGGTCTGACGGATCCGACTTGATGTTTTTCTCCCCGACAATCTCTCTTAATCTGGGTTCGTCAACTGATTTCATTGCAGGTCCCCTTTTGATAAAAATCTTATAATATTTTGATAAATCATGGTGATTCTTTCGATTCGTATATCTATAATTTGCGATAAATTTCTCATACTTCCATAAACTTTAAAAAAATTCAATGCAATTTGTCTACTCTCTTAAGGAATAAAAAACTCATGCCTTGGCAAACCGGTTTCCAGGGGGTATAATTCCAGCGGATTTGGGCCTTTTGGTTTTGATCAAGAACACGATGACTGGTAAATTTTATGCACCCTATTACAGGACTCTTTGCAGAGGATATCATATGACTTATACAATTAAATTTTTACCCCAGAATAATAGCATTGAAGTTGACGAGAATGAAAGTCTGATCCGGGCGGCCATGGAAGCTGGTGTGCATATCAATGCTTCTTGCGGCGGAACCGGTGTCTGCGGAAAATGCCGGGTTCTTATAGAGGAAGGAGAGGTGGCGGGTGGTGTTTCCGAACATCTTTCCTCTGAAGACCAGGCCCTTGGCTATCGGTTGGCCTGTTTGGCAACGATTTCATCGGATCTGGTGGTGAGAATTCCGGTGGAATCCCAGATGGAGACCAGTCGTCTCAACCAGAAGGAGATGGGCCGCCACACAGCAAAGGCCATGTTTACCAATGTGGATGCGCTCAGGGAAAATGGGCTGTTTATTCCGCCAGTGGAAAAAATTTACCTTGAACTGGACCCGGCAAGTGAAGGGGATAACCAGGCAGATGTGGCACGAATTATCAACCATCTGCGACTCAAGCACGATGAGCACCGGTTGACCATGGGGCTTGGGTTGATCCGGAAAGTTCCGGATATCATCCGCCAGGGAAATTTTAATGTTACCGCCACCATTGTCCGGCCGGTCAGAAAAGACGGAAAAAACAGAATCACCAATATCGAACCCTTTGATACCAGTGATCGAAATTTCGCCATTGCCGTAGATATCGGCACCACCACCGTCTACGGCCAGGCCATAGATGTGCAGACAGGGGAAGTTTTGGCCCAGCACGGGGAGTTCAACAGCCAGATTTCCTATGGGGAGGATGTAATTTCCCGGATTGTGTTTGCGGAAAAAGGAGATGGGCTTGAGGTGCTTCATCAAAAAGTGGTGGAAACCATCAACAAAGTTATCGAAAAAATTGTTAAAAAAGCCAGCATCGGAATCCACGAGGTTTCCACCATTACCCTGGCCGGTAACTCCACCATGACCCAGCTGTTGTTAAAAATTAACCCCACCTATATCCGAAAAGAACCCTATGTGCCAGCTTCCATAATGTATCCTCCTTTCCGTGCCACAAAGATTGGCCTTAATCTCGCCGATCATACCATTGCCCTGATTTATCCCGGGGTTTCCTCCTATGTGGGCGGGGATATCATTGCCGGCATCATGGCGTCCGGCATGTATTTGTCAGATAAACTCACCCTGTACATGGATATCGGGACCAATGCTGAAATCGCCATCGGACACAAGGACTGGATGGTGTGTACGGCAGCTTCGGCCGGTCCCGCCTTTGAAGGGGGGGGGGTAAAATTTGGCATGCGGGCCACCAAGGGGGCCATTGAAGATTTTTCCATCAATCCGGTAACGTTTGAACCCATGATAATTACCGTGGGCAACGTCCCTGCCAAGGGGATTTGCGGGTCCGGCCTCATCACTCTTGCCGCCAAACTCTTGGAAACCGGGGTGATCGATTCCCGGGGGAAATTCAACCAGAATCTTTCCACCCCCAGGATTCGGAAAACCGATGATATCTGGGAATATGTTCTGGTCTACAGGGAAAATACCCAGATTGACCGGGACATTGCCATCACAGAACCGGATCTGGACAATCTGATCCGGGCAAAGGGGGCCATGTATTCTGCGGCCCTGACGCTTGTAGAAGAGATCGGCCTTGGGATCAAGGACATCGAGCGAATCATTCTGGCAGGAGGATTCGGTTCCTTTGTGGATCTTGAATCTGCTATTACCATCGGCCTTTTACCCGAGATGGATCCCTCCAAGGTGACCTATCTTGGCAATGGTTCTTTGCTGGGGTGTAGGATTAATTGTTTGACCAATTCCCTTCGCAGGAACGTGGCCGAGGTGGTGAATATGATGACCAATTTTGAGCTGGCATCCACCTCCTCCTATATGGACCATTATATGGGCGCTCTGTTCATGCCCCATACCGAACTCAATTATTTTCCCAAGGTCAAGGCCCGCCTGGAGGAACTGCGTAAATGAGTTTAGAACGCCTTGGGAAAGAATATAAGGGGTGTGTCAGGCACATAGAAATTGAAAAACCGGTCCTGGGAAACAATACCGCCGATGCCCAGCGTTTGGAGCAGGCCTTAAAAAAAGAATTGGGAACGCAATTGGAGAAAGAGGGGGGCAACCAGGGGGTAAGTATCCCCTGGCATCTGCTGAAAAATCTTCCCACGTTCCTAAGAACCTGGGATTACAAGGCCAGGGCAGTTCTGTTCAAGGATCGTCGGTCCTGGCGGCTGGTGGACCTGATTCCTCCCAATCTTCCTTATGAGGGTCTGCCTGATGATGGCCTGGCTGATGCTGATGCTGGCCTGGCTGGCACAGATCTGCCTGGCACTGGTCTGGCTGGGCCTGGTCTGGCTGAGCCTGGTTTCCCGGGGCCAGCTCTGACCGAATCCGATCCGGTCCAAACGGTGTTGGGTGCGGCCATAGACCTTGGCACCACCCGGGTGGTGATCCAGCTTTTGGACCTTGAATCCGGCAAGACCCTGGGAGAAATCGGGTTTGACAATCCCCAGGTGGTGATCGGTCCGGATGTGCTGGCTCGGATTCATCACTCCCATAAGCCTGGGGGGCTTGAACAACTTCAGAAATTTTTGGTGGATGGGGTGAATGAGCATCTGTCCCGTCTGTGCCGGGAAAACGGGTGTGAAACAGAAGATATCTATCTGGTTACAGGCGCCGGCAATACGGCCATGACCCATTTGTTTTTAGGTCTTGAAGCATTCGAGATCATCCGTGAGCCCTATATCCCCTGTGT
>CAXHYW010000157.1:0-7432 GCA_964021475.1 uncultured Desulfobacteraceae bacterium
TTTTTGCTGGAATTTTGTGAGCAGCATCACTTTTTTATCAATGGTGACCACCACATCTCCTTTGCTGGATTCCACCAGAAGTCCCTGGCCGATGTGACTTAAGGCAAGTTCAACATCCGCTATCAGGTTAAAGTCAAAAACTTCCTGTTGGATGAGGTCTTCCAGGGTAAAGGGCAGTTTCTTTAAATATTTTGAAACAAGATCAACGGTTTCCCCTGTGTCAAGTTTGCCCGAAGGAATTACAATATCATAGAGAGATTCATCCCAGGCTTTTTTATTAAACAGGGCCGTGGTCCATAAAATGGCATATTTATCAGACAGTTCAATCTCTTTGGTGGCTTCTTTTTCCGATACCCCCTTTTTGGCGATCCCGTTTTTAATTCTCTGATTCTTTTCGTCAATAATCAGCACCCGCATCACATGGGTGGTGGTTTTGGGTATCAGATGCCCGATGAGCCCGTGTAAAATACAATTGCCTTCACTGATCAAATCCGAGAGGGTCTTTTTCAGTGCAGAGATGCATTTTTCCCGTTCGTGGGTAAATTCATTAAAGGCGATTTGACGGCTTTCCAATACTTTATGGAGAGTTGTCATATCGATATTCTGGGTGAGATGTGTCATCTCAAGAATATCTGAATCGGTTAGGATTCGGCAATTAAATTTCTCACCAAACTTCTGGACAATTTCTTCCGAATTTGCATGTAAGCCGTTTGTTATGGTTAAATTTGGCATATTAACCTCCCTGTTATTGGTTGCTTTATTTTACGCTTTACTATCTGCAATGATAGCAAAGAGTGTGCCAGTGGTGTTAGTCCTATGAATTAAGTATGTTAGAAAATGAGCAAACAAAAAAAAGACAAAATAGAACAAAATGAAACGGCATCATGGGACTATTTGAAACAAAATGAAACAATCATGTAGAGAGGGCACTTTCCAACAGAATCCGAATACCAACGTGAGCTTGTGCAATGGAACTGGTCGTCAGGTTTATCGCTTTGCAGTTTGCTTGGATAATAGTCCATTTGGCCGACCCTTTTCACTTGGCTTTTTGAACCTCATTTAACATTCTTTTTATAGAAAAAGCAAAGAACAGATCATTGATGGGTTATTTTTTCCATTCCCAAAAACAAATCCTGTTCCCGTATAACCCGCACCATGTCCCGTTCAAGCATCTTGCCTTTTATGGGTTTGGAAATATAATCATCTATATCGGCATTCAGAAACTGCTCCCGGTCATCCTTCATTGCATTGGCAGTGACGGCGATAATCGTGCCCTTCTGGTATGGGCGCTCCTTTCTGCCTCCCGAATTGCCCCTGCGGCTTCCAACCCGTCTATCACCGTCATTTGTCGTATAATTGGCCAGAATCTGGCGTAGCTGACCGGGATCTCCTTTTAGAAAACAGATATCACTTAATGAAACACTGGTGTGGTGTTGAGCAAAAAAAAGAATTCTAAACTTTGACCCAGCATTTCAACCCCCAGGATTCAATAATCATAGATTCCTACTGAAAAATCAATTTATAGAAAGACTTTCACACTATTTTTTTATTGACCTGCTCCAGTGATTAATATAGAGGTTATTTGGATAATATGGCTAATCGTTTGATAAAAAAATAATGGAGAATTTTTAATGAGCATATCATTAGCAAAGGGTGGAAACATTTCCTTGGAAAAAGTGGCCCCTGGCTTGAAGAGTATTGCGCTTGGTTTGGGATGGGATAAAAAAGAAAAAAAAGGTTTATTCCGAACAAAAATGGTAAGTGTTGATCTTGATGCTTCTTGCCTTTTATTCGATGACAATAAAAACCTTTTGGACTCGATTTGGTTCAAGCAACTTAAAAGCCGGGATGGTTCTGTTGTACACACAGGAGATGACCTTACAGGGGGGGGGGAAGAGGGTTCTCCCAATGAAGAAATCAACGTGCATTTAAAGAGTATCTCTCAAAATGTTAAAACATTGGTTTTCACTGTCAACAGCTTCACTTCTGATACATTTGACGGCATACCCAATGCTTTTTGTATATTAAAAAATCTCGATAATAATGAAGAGATCGCAAGATTTAATCTATCCATTGAAGGAGGCGGGCACACTGGGCTCGTCATTGCAAAACTCTATATTCATAATGGCGAATGGAAGTTTAAAGCCATTGGGGAATGGGGAAAGGGAAGAACCGTTGATAAATTATTGCCTGTTATTATACCGTGCCTATAGAGCCCAAGCATGGTCGGCAAGCAAATGGATGATTTTCTAAGCACATAACATTTAATTTAAAGGAAAGTGCAATGGCTGTATCTTTGAGTAAAGGCGGACGGGTTTCATTGTCTAAGGAAGCACCTGGATTATCCAAAATTCAAATTGGACTTGGTTGGGATCAAAGGGAAACCGATGGATCTGACTTTGATCTTGACGCATCTGTTTTTTTGCTGGATGCTGCGGGTAAAATTCGCAGCGATAGTGATTTTGTGTATTATAATAATTTGAAAGCAATTAATGGTGCCATTGAGCATATGGGGGATAATTTAACTGGTGAAGGTGAAGGGGATGATGAAGTTGTTAAAATCAATTTAAAACAACTTGAAACGGATGATCCCAATCTTGTAAAGATCGCTGTTGTTGTAACAATCCATGATGCCGAGGCCCGGAAACAGAATTTTGGTCAGGTGAGCGAGGCCTTTATCCGTATTGTCAATTTAGATGATGATAAAGAGATTGTCCGGTTTGATCTGACCGAAGATTATTCAATGGAAACTGCCATGATTTTTGGTGAGGTTTATTTTAAAAGTGGCGAATGGAGATTTACGGCTGTGGGACAAGGCTATGAAGGTGGTTTGAAAGCAACCTGCGCACAATTCGGCATAACTATTTAAATTAGTTGAACGTCGGTTTTAAATAGCTGGAAACAGCGATTTCCAGCTATTTAAAACCCAACCAACAGGATATTTGGATATACTGTCAGTTATTAATTAAGGACTGCTAAATTCAACAAAAAATGAACGAGATAACCCAAGAATAACCCATTTACCCCGCCAATAATTATTCCGCTTTTCAATTAGACTCGTTTTACAAAACAACTCATAAAAGTTACCTATATTAATTTGTTATTCTGGTTATCTAAAAGGAAAATATATCTCCAATAACCATCAACTTATGGTATATACGGAAAAATTATAAAGATTATACAAAACTATATAAACGCAAAGGATTATAAAATATGGCTGCAACAAGGGTGTCTGTTGGAGAAAAAATAAAAATTCTATTGGGCTCTGCCTGTTATCTGGGTTATCTGCCTGTTATGCCAGGAACATTTGGTGCACTCCCCGGAATTGCAATCTATTATTTATTATGGAAATTTTTGCCACCTGAATTTCTCTGGATGGGGTTGTTTGTGTCTGTGTTGCTGATTGGATTGCTCAATTATTATTTGACACCCTGGGCAACTAAATACTGGAAATCAAAGGATCCTTCCAAGTTTGTGCTGGATGAAATCATAGGTTTTATGTGTGTGCCACTGTTTTACGGCACACATGATTTTGCCGGCACAGCACTTTGGGGATTTATTTTATTCAGGGTTTTGGACATAATTAAAATATTTCCGGCAAACTATGTTGATAAGCATGTAAAAGGCTCCACTGGAATTATTTTTGATGATGTGATTTCAGCAGGATATGCAGCATTGTGTTTGTTTATACTGAATTATTACAATTTAATTTAAACGATAAGGATTATCTGAATGAAGAAGCTTGTTGCGGGTCAAAGGATAAAACTGGATGAGGTAACACCCGATCATTTTTTTAAAGTTGGGATAACTTTAGCATTTACAAAACCAACCACAATCGATATCAGTTGCTTTGGTCTTGATGCTAAAAATCAGCTTTCCGATGATAGATATATGATTTTTTATAATCAAAAGCAATCGCCATGCGGTGGGCTGAGCATTGTATCGGATACCACCTCAAACAGTCAAACCTTTCAGGTGGATCTGAGAAAACTGCCCCAGAACATACAAAAAATTGTATTTACAGCAGCCATTGATGGATCGGAAACCATGAAGGCGCTGACAAAGGGGGAGATCAGCATCACCGATAATAGAGGTGGGGCAGCTAAGTTTCAATTTGATAATATCAGTTTAAATCAGGAAAAAGCGCTCATTATTGCTGAGCTTTACCTTAAAGGCCAGTGGCGTTTTGCTGCTGTGGCACAAGGTTTTAACGAAGGGTTAAGTGCCTTGTTAAAACATTTTGGCGGGCAGGAGGCTGGAGAAAAGTCTTCATCACCATCCCAGCCACCCCCACCATCCCAGCCACCCCCACCACCCTCCCCACCTGCTGCAAAGATTAGTCTGAGCAAAGTGACACTCAAAAAAAAGGGTGATAAAAAATCGATCAGCCTTGAGAAGTCGGATAAAAATCTAATACATATAAATTTGAATTGGGACGCTCCTGAAACTAAAAAATTTTCATTGTTCGGTTCCAATTCAGCACCTGATTTGGATTTAGGCTGTATGTTCCGCCTGAAAAATGGAGAGATGGGCGTTATACAGCCCCTGGGCAAGAATTTCGGCAGTGAGCATCAGCCACCCTATATTCTTCTTGACAAAGATGATCGAAGCGGCACCAGCACCACAGGTGAAAATTTAACAATTTATAAGCCTGAACTTCTGGACTTTGTCATGATTTTTGCAATGATTTACAAAGGTGCAAAGAATTTCACCACGGTAAACGGCCGAATAAAGGTCACCGATCAAAAGGGTAATGAAGTACACATTAAACTGGATTCACCAGATCCAAAATATGCGTTTTGTTCTGCCTGCAGTTTTAAAAACACAGGGACATCCCTTGACATTACCAAGGAAGAGCTTTATTTTCCTGGCCATTCCGAGGCAGATAAGCACTTTGGTTTTGGATTTAGCTGGACCAGGGGTTCTAAATAATTTTGACCAGGGGAATTTGACCAAAACAAATTTCACAGTTCAATAAAAGTAAAGGGTAAGAAATATGGTATCGGTTGTATTTATTGTGTTGGCGGTATTTGCAAGTTGGCTCATAGCAAAATCCTGTGATGGATTTGAAGATGCTGCAGATTTTCTTGGTCGAAATATGACCGAAGGAACAAAAGGGGCCACCATAAATGCTGTTGGTAGCTCAATGCCTGAATTATGGGTAACATTTATTTATCTGTTTTTATTTGGAGATACTACCGGGTTTTCCGGGGGCATCGGTACTACGGCCGGAAGCGCAGTTTTCAATACCATGATTATTCCGGCATGTGTCATTCTGGTTGTTTTGCTCAAATCCAGAGATACCGTTATAGAGGTATCAAGAAAAGTGGTTTTAAGGGATGGGCTGACCCTTATCTTTGCAGAATATATTCTGATTGTAACGCTGGGGGATACTCTTTACTGGTATCACGGCTTCCTGTTTATGATGATCTATGTTGTTTATGCAACTTATATCATCAGTCGCCATAAAAAAAATAAAAAGAATGGGAATAACACCCGGGCATCTGAACAGGGTGAGAAAGAGGGTGAGAAAGAGGGTGAGAAAGAGGTTGAGCCAGATGATGAAAATGATGAAATATTTTCAGGATCAAGGTTCATGGCCTTTTTGAAAGTTGATTTAACCAATGCTGTAATTGGTAATGATGATATTGAATCATCAAATGCTTATAAACTCCTTGCCATCGCCACAGGTTATATTGCAATAGCCTGCTGGATTTTAGTCTATGCCTGCGAACATCTTGGGACTTCCCTGGGTATTCATGGTTACTTTGTTGCAGTCATCATTGCTGCCGCCGCAAGCAGTGTTCCCGACACTATCCTTTCCATCAAGGATGCCAAAAAAGGAAACTATGATGATGCAGTCTCCAATGCACTGGGTAGCAATATCTTTGATATTTGTTTTGCCCTTGGTGCACCGCTTTTTCTGTATACCGTACTTTTTGGCCCCATCGTCATCCCACCTGAAATGATTGATCATATTGTTGAGCTGAGGATTTTGTTACTCATTTTGACAGTCATCACTTTTTTTCTCTTTCTTGGCTTTAAAAAGATGACAAAAACTATGGCATACTGCCTGATTTTCATGTACGTATTATTTGTTCTCTATGTTGGAGGAAGGGCTGGCGACATAGGTCTTGCTAATATGATAGCTGAAAAACTTCATTTTATTCAAGCATTGATTCAGTAAAACAAACTAACTATAACAGTCATGAAAAATCTGGGGACGGGTTTTAAACCCGCCCCTACAGGAAACTATAAACATTGCAAGATTTTTACCAACTGAAACGAGATAATAACCCACTCAGAGAGGATGCCTTTACCCTGTCATGTCTTGGTAAACTCTTTCCTGCCTCATCATTGGATTTTACCCGTTGTGGAAGCTGGTTATCGGAATTACTTGATGACATTATTTCAAATAATTCTTTAGAACATGAAATATTGATTACCGGCCTGACGGAATCAGGTATTATTCCTGCTTTTTTAATGTATGTGGAAGCTGGCAAAAAACAACTCAATACCCATATTATTTATTCCACCCGCAGGCCTATGTCTGGAATTGCTTTCCATGAAAGCCATTCCCATGGTCCGAATCATATCCTGCCCATTGCAGATGCAAGTTTTAAGGAAATCTGGATCGTTGAGGATGAAATCACAAGCGGTAATACTGTTTTTAATTTGATTGTTCAGTTGTCCAACCACTTAAAAATAGATTGTGTTCGGGTGTTTGCATTTGCAGATTTTCGAAATATGAAACAGAAAACCCAATTGTTATCCAAAATAAAGGAAATGGATATTTTTTGCAGCGTCCATATCCTGCCCTTTCAGCTGGAAGAGGGCAACACTGCAATTTCTGATCAACCCCTTGTTCTAAACAATCCAATAAAATCCACTTGTTGGCCGGTTGAAGAGCATTCTGAAAATTATGCAAAAGACTGGCATCTACCGACAAAACGGCCGGCTCTTGGTGAAAAATCAGATATCTTACTTGATCTTAAGTTATGGTCGGTTCCCCTTGAATTTTCTTTTGGAACCATACTGGCAGTGGGTGAATCCGTTGATATAGCAGCCTGTTTTGCTCTGGCCAATAACAATCTTTCCTTTCAACAAATTTCTTTGAGTCCTTGGAAAATAGATAATAAATCAATTTTCAGCAGAATAACTTTTGCAGGTAAATATTATCTGTATAACTATGAAAAACTCAAAGGTCCGGTTTTTATTATTTGTGATCCCATTGACATGGAAATTGAAATTGAGGTCATTGAAAAGTTCAAAGCCTATGGCATTGAGGTGATGCCGTTTTTTAGCTATTACGAACATTCTTCTTCAACCATAAACGTCACTTAAGGAATATGAAAACTCATAAAATCGATCAAAACAACTATGTCAAACCAGTTAACAGATCAATTAACAAGGATTCATGGGATCAATTTTT
>CAXHYW010000158.1:0-7429 GCA_964021475.1 uncultured Desulfobacteraceae bacterium
ATTTTAGATGATATCGGCATGGATGGTGACAGGCTTGCCATCTTCAATACAAAGGCCGGAGAATCGGATGAAATAAGGCAAATCATCCAAACTACCCTGGAAAACTTAGACACCATTGGACTGAACCCCGCTGTAAACCATTACAATTGAACCCAACATTTTAATGGAGTAAACGCTTATGATTACAGGCAGTCAAAAACCCATTCAAGAGATTGCAGACCTTGTTGACCCCTATGAACGCGTTCTGATTTTGGGGTGCGGTACCTGCGTTAAAACATGTTTTGCCGGTGGTGAGGATGAAGTCGCGGTATTGGCCTCGGCCCTGCGGCTTTATTTTAAAAAGGCAGGCCAGGAACTCGCGATAGATGAACTCACCGTTGAACGCCAGTGTGAAAACGAATTTATCCAGGAGGCCGCCGCGAAAACTGGCCAGAATGATGCCATTCTCTCCCTGGCCTGCGGTGCAGGTGTCCAGGCCCTGGCCAAACGATTCGTAAAATCACCGGTATTGCCCGGGGTAAATACCACCTTTATCGGCATCCAGGAAAGCCCCGGGGTTTTTACGGAAGAATGTTCCGGGTGCGGCAATTGCGGCCTTGCTGCCTTTGGCGGCATCTGTCCCTTAACCCGGTGCGCCAAAAAACTTTTGAACGGACCCTGCGGTGGGTCCCAGCAAGGCAAATGCGAGATTGATGAAAACACGGACTGTGCATGGCATTTAATCATTGACCGGCTGACCCTCCTTGGCCAGCTGGATAACTTAAAAACATATATTCCCCCTAAAAACTGGGCGACCAGTCTGTCCGGCGGCCCCAGAAAACTTATCCGGGAGGACCACATCGTATGATCAGCCACTTGCAGAAAAAACTTATGAACAAAGATTTTGTGGTGACCGCAGAATGCGGTCCCCCCCGGGGATCCAACAAAGGCGTTATCACAGAAAAAATCAAATTGCTGAACGGCCATGCCGATGCCGTCAATGTGACGGACAACCAGACCGCCATTGTCAGGATGTCTTCTGTTGCGGCTTCCGCTCATCTGGTTGTGGCCGGTATGGAGCCGGTGATGCAGATGGTGGTCAGGGACAGGAACCGCATTGCTATCCAGTCAGATATCATGGGGGCCTATTCCCTTGGGATTCGAAACATTCTTTGCCTTTCCGGGGATCATCAGAAATTCGGCAGCCAGCCCGACGCACGCAATGTCTTTGATATCGATTCAACCAACCTCATCCGGACCGTCAGAGACATGCGGGAGACCGGCCGTGACATGAGCGGGTATGCGCTTGATGAGGCCCCTGAAATGTTCATTGGTGCCGCGGCCAATCCCTTTGCCGACCCCTTTGAATACCGGGTGCTCCGTCTTGCCAAAAAAATCGAGGCAGGCGCAGATTTTATCCAGACCCAATGCATTTACAATATGGACAGATTCAAGGAATGGATCAAAAGGGCCAATGACCAGGGTCTCACAGACAAGGTGTACATCCTGGGCGGGGTAACCCCCCTTCGATCAGCTGGCATGGCCCGGTATATGAAAAAGAAAGTGGCGGGAATGGATATTCCCGATAAGATCATCTTTCGGATGGAACAGGTTCCCAAGGAAAAAGCTGCCCAGGAAGGGGTTCAGATCTGTCTGGAAACCATTGAAGAACTCAAAGGCCTGAAAGGCGTTGCAGGGATTCATCTCATGGCCATTGAATGGGAAGAAATCGTCGGGACTATTGTGGAACAAGCCGGTCTCAAACGTACCGATCTTAAAAGAGCTGGGGAATAATCGCCATGCCTGCAAAATACAATATACATACCCAACAGGCCCCTCCAAGGTTTTATCCCGTGGGCAAATATGCCACCATCGAATTCAGGGAAAATTGTGCCGGCTCCTGCAAGGAATGTGTCAAAAATAAATGTGTTTATAACGTCTTCAAGGATAATTATATGCACATGAGCCACATGGAAGACCCGGAGTATCTGTATACCTGCAACTCCTGCTTCAGGTGTATCCAGGAATGCACCAAAGGAATCTTTTCCAGGGTGATCAATCCTGAATACCGGGAAATAGGCGATGAATACTGGACCCCGGATGTACTGAACCGCACCTGGTACCAGGCCCATACCGGGAGCATTCCCGTGTCCGGGGCTGGTTACAGGGGACCCTTTGTGGGAAAAGGCTTTGATTCCATGTGGACGGACATGTCGGAAATTGTCCGGCCCACCCGGGACGGCATCCATGGCCGGGAGTATATCAATACCTGTATTGAGCTTTCCCGCAGACCCGCTCAGCTTTCCTTTAAGAAAGACGGTTCCCTGGCCATTGAAAAAATGCCCATTCTGGAAGTGCCTCTGCCCATTCTTTTTTCCCAGCCGGATTTCGGTATTTTAAGCAAAGAGGTCATTATTGCCATGCTTGGGGCAGCCAAAACCATTGGTACCAAGATGTTTATTCCGGCCGCTGATGTGTTGGATAGCCTCATGGTGTTTTCTTCCACCATCATTCCCCTGGTAACAAGAGAAAATTATTCGAAATATCCCCGGCTCATTTCCGGTTGCGACATGGTGGAAATCGTCTATGAGCCCGGTATTGAAAAAGGGCTTGAACAAGAGATAGCAACGCTTCGGGGCATGAAAGAAGGATTGTTTATCAGTTGCGGCCTGCCCCTATCCGCCGGTCTGGATTATGCACGAACAGCCGTTTCCATGGCAAGGGCCGGAGTGGATACCCTCCATGTCTATGCCGATACCAATGGCCGGGAGCTTGATTCATCCGCCCCCAGATTTATCAAGGATATGCTCAGGGATATCCATCTGGCCCTGGTGGATGACGGTATACGGCAACAGGTCAACATCCTTGCCACCGGTGGGATCTCAATGGCCGAGCATGTGAACAAAGCCATTATCTGCGGCGCCGACGGGGTGACCATTGATCTTCCCATTTTGATTGCCCTGGAATGCAGGCTCTGCCATCGCTGCAAGGAGGGGCTCTCCTGCCCGGTAAAACTGGAATCCATTGATGTAGCCTATGGCAGCCAGCGGATTGTCAATCTCATGGGGGCCTGGCGGAACCAGATACTGGAAATGCTGGGCGCCATGGGACTGCGGGAAGCCAGGCGTCTTAGAGGGGAAGTGGGACGATCCATGTGGTTTGAGGATCTGGAAGCACAGAATTTTGGGCCCATCTTCGGGGAAAGAAAAATATCATTGGATATAGGATAATCTATGAGCCAGGTAATACCGTCATTAACGGAACCGTCACTAACGGAACCATCATTATCAGACCTGTCAATCACAGAACCATCAATAACAGAACGGACACTGCCCGAAATTATTGAGACACCCTCCAGGTTTCGCAATACCATGGGTAAGTACATTATTAAAAGAAATTCAAACTGCACGGCCTGCGGTAATTGTGCAAAGCTCTGCCCCCACGGGGTCCATCTAAAGCCTGAAAACCACAGCCTTCCTTTTCGGCCCATTGAGCATAAATGTGTTGGGTTTGATTGCAAAAAGACCGATCATTTCTGTATAGACGCCTGTCCTGAAAATGCGCTTACCCTGAAAATCAATCCCCTGCTGGATACACTGGGGGATTATCGGTGGACCCCTGAAATGCTGCTGGGCCATTTTGCCATGGCAGAAACAGGGCGTCTTCCCCATGTGC
Organism: uncultured Desulfobacteraceae bacterium; assembly: GCA_964021475.1. Taxonomy (GTDB): domain Bacteria; phylum Desulfobacterota; class Desulfobacteria; order Desulfobacterales; family Desulfobacteraceae; genus NBML01. The sequence goes on from CAXHYW010000158.1 coordinate 3,655, forward strand.
CCCTGGAATACAACCTTGGTAATTCAGGGGGCGGATTTGACAAGATGCGCTTTGTCCATCCAGACCCGACCCTTGCCATTAGACTTGCCGATGAGGCCATAGATACCAGCATTGAGCTGAACAAAACCGGTGACGGACGCCCCAAAAAGAGGATCTCCCTTCCCTGTTACGGAGGTGGTATGTCCTATGGGTCCACGGCCCTGTCTATCATTGTGGGGCGTGCCCGGGCTGCCCAGCGGCTCAACTCCCTGACCTGCACAGGAGAGGGGGGATACCCCCAAGAATTTCTTCCCTATAAGGAACATGTCATCACCCAGGTGGCCACAGGCCTTTTCGGGGTGAGGGAAGAGACCATCCAGAACTGCCCGATCATGGAATTTAAATATGCCCAGGGGGCAAAGCCTGGCTTAGGTGGACATCTTTTGGGGGAAAAAGTCACCGAAGCGGTTGCTAAAATGCGGGAAACCGTTGTGGGAAGCTCCCTTTTCTCCCCCTTTCCCTTTCATTCCGTCTATTCGGTTGAAGACCATAAAAAACATGTGGACTGGATGAAGCTCATCAACCCTGATGTGCTTTGCTCCATAAAGGTATCCACCCCCACGGATGTGGATATGGTGGCGGTGGGGGCCTATTATGCCGGCGCCCACATTATCCATATTGACGGCAGCTACGGCGGAACAGGTGCAGCACCTGACATTGCCAAGAAAAATATTGCCATGCCCATTGAATATGCCATTCCCAAGGTCCACCAATTTCTTACGGACGAAGGGGTAAGGGACAATATCACCCTCATTGCCAGCGGCGGCATACGAAACGGGTTGGATGTGGCCAAGGCCATTGCCCTGGGGGCGGACGGCTGCGTCATCGGCACAGCCGATCTGGTCGCGGTGGAATGTGTAAGGTGCGGTAATTGCGAAAGCGGCAGGGGTTGTGCCAGGGGAATTGCCACCACAGATCCGGAACTGGGCTATATGGTGGAAGAGGCCTGGGTGGAACAGCGCTTGGTCAATATGTACATGGCCTGGAGAAGTCAATGGTGTGATATCTTAAGAACCTATGGCCTGACCAGCATTCGAGAACTCAGAGGGCGTTCCGATCTTCTGGTTCATCTGGATTATCTGGAACAAGAAGAAAGAGACACCTATCAGCCAACGCCTGACTTTAAAATGGTTCTATAACCTGCTTCTATAATATAGAGTTTTATAAAAGGGAAGTTCATCATGACACGAGAGAAACTGATTCAAAAGATTCTGACAGCCAGGGGAAAGCTGCCCCATATAAAAACCCCGGTCAACAAATGCGATGAAGAAGGCGGGTGCGGTGTAACCGGTTTCATGGCCAATATTCCCATTGCCGGCCGTCATATTTACGAACCCTCGGTTCAGATGCATAACCGGGGCAACGGAAAGGGTGGCGGTATAGCTGCCGTGGGACTTTCGGCCAGCGATCTCTCGGTTCCCCAGGATGTGTTGGAAGACCATTATCTTCTCCAGGTGGCATATCTTGATCCAGACTCCCAGTCCCGGGTGGAATCCACCAATGTTCACCCATATTTTGATATCTACTCATCGGAAAAGATTCCCACCATTGGGGATTATACGAGCATCGGCTTAGAAGTTAAGCCTCCTGATGTATGGCGGTATTTTGTCCGGGTGAAACCTGCGGTCTTAGAAAAATTCATCCAATTCCATAATTTATATGAAATGGACAAAAGAAAGGCAGAGGATGAGTTTGTCTTCCAGAACTCCAATCGACTGAACCAGACCTATTATGCGTCTCTTGGCGACAAACAGGCCTTTGTCATGTCCCATGCAAGGAATGTCATGATCCTTAAAATCGTGGGCTATGCTGAACAGGTGACCCAGTATTATTGTCTGGACGACTTCAGGGCCCACGGCTGGATTGCCCATCAGCGTTACCCCACAAGGGGAAGACTCTGGCATCCGGGGGGTGCCCACCCCTTTTCCGGCATGCACGAAGCCCTGGTCCACAATGGGGATTTTGCCAACTACCATGCGGTCAGTGAATATTTAAACCAACATAATATTTTCCCCCAATTTCTAACGGATACGGAAACCGCGGTCCTGCTTTTGGATTTGTATAATCGGGTTTTTGAGTACCCCATGGAATATATCATTGAAGCCCTGGCCCCCACAACGGAATATGATTTTGATTGCCTGCCCAAAGAAAAACAGGAGGTCTACCGGTATATCCAGTCCCAGCACATGAACGGTTCCCCGGACGGGCCCTGGTTCTTTATCATTGCCCGGAACGATCCTTATAAGAATATCCTGCAATTGCTTGGCATCACAGACACGGCCATGCTCAGGCCACAGGTCTTTGCCCTCCAGGAAAGAGACGAGGTGCAGATCGGCCTGGTTTGTTCCGAAAAACAGGCCATTGACGCCACCCTGGAAAATATTGCCAAGGAAGACCCACGGTTCTGCCCCATTGCAGACACCTATTGGAATGCCAGGGGCGGCAGCGCCACCGATGGCGGTGCCTTTTCTTTTACCATTAAGGGAAATGACGACGGATCCAAACGGCTGGTTACAGAAAACAAATTTGGCCAGATCCTAAAGACCCCGGAGGGGCAGTTCCACTATGATATTACCACGAATTTGTCAAAAACAGCCGGTCAAACGATTGATCCGGACTTTCAGGATATTTTTGCATCAGATCTTATCATCAATGGGGACCTTGCCGGACTTAAACGCTATTGTACAAAGGGCATGGCCGACTGGGACTTTGTCCAGGTAAATCATCTTTGCGAAACAATTGAAGCCTTTGCCGCCAAGGATGATCTCAAAAAAGCCAAGGCTATTGACCTGCTCACCTACTTAAATGACCGGATTTTCCCCACGGGCAATAAAAAAAGAAGCTCCCTGCTCCAGATCATCCGGGAAAGTCTGACCCGTATTTTCACGGCTTCCCCCGGGATCGCGGAGCATGCGGGCCGACCCTATACCTATATTGATTTTGATTCCAGAGAAAACCTGAGAGCCCCTGAACGAGGTGAAAAAATCCTGGTGGTCAATGCCAAGGGCTTTGAACCCGAAGGAGAATTGTGTGATTCCCGTCTGGAAAACAAGGCATACCGCTTAGGATGGAAACAGTTTCTTTGTTTCGGATTTCGGGGCCAGCGATTTACCGGCTGCGGGTTTGGGGTCGGCACCAAAGAGGTTCGGTTTGATGTCTATGATTCCTCCGGGGATTACCTGGCTTCTGGCATTGACGGCATGGAAATCCATGTCCACGGAAATGCCCAGGATCAGCTGGGACAAATCATCAAAGACGGAAAGTTGGTGGTTCACGGAGATGTCGGGCAAACCTTCATGTACGGGGCAAAGGGGGGAGAGGTCTATATCATGGGCAATGCAGCCGGCCGCCCCCTGATCAATGCCACGGGCCGCCCCCGGGTCATTATCAACGGGACCTGTCTGGATTATCTGGCTGAATCATTTATGGCCGGGGACCCTTTAAACGGGGGCGGATTTGTCATCCTCAACGGGGTTGAGTTTGATGACCAGGGACAGGTGAGGGATCTGGAAACGGTCTACCCGGGGTCCAATCTGTTTTCCCTCGCTTCTGGTGGGGCCATCTACATGCGGGATCCAGACCATAGGGTGGTGGACGAGCACCTCAACGGCGGTAAATTTGTATCCCTTACGGACGCCGATTGGGATTTGATCCTGCCCTACTTAAAAGAAAATCAAAGATTGTTCAATATCCGGGTGGAAGAGGATCTGTTAACCATTAACCACCAAAAGTTGTC
>CAXHYW010000159.1:0-7392 GCA_964021475.1 uncultured Desulfobacteraceae bacterium
TCCAGAAGATGCTGGCAAAACAGGAGATCGTCCAGACAGACAAGGAGAGGCAAATCTATGTTAACGGCGCCTTTTTTGATGATTTTAAAACAAAGGTGCTTGAAAAAATTGCCGCCTATCATGTTGCCAACCCCCTGAAGGAAGGAATGCCCACCCAGGAACTCAAGTCCAAGTTCCAGTATATTGAGGATGCCAAATTTTTTAATATTTTGTTTACCCGACTGGCCAAGGAAAACACCATTGTCCAGGACAAGAACATTATAAAACTGAGCGATTTCAAAGTGGCGCTCCAGGTGGACCAGCACGAAGTCAAAGAAAAAATCATCCGGATATATAAGAACGGTGGCCTCACCCCACCGTTTTTCAGAACCATCTGCCAGGATCTGAACCTGGATCAGAAAACCGCCAAGGATGTTTTGCAGATACTCATTGATGAAAAGCTAATTGTAAAAACAAAAGATGATCTTAATTTCGATGCACAGGCCATCTCAGATATCTCTGAAACATTGGTTTCTTTCCTGAAGGAAAAGGAAAGCATCACCACCCCGGAATTCAAGGATATGACAGGAATATCCAGAAAATTTGTAATTCCTCTCATCGAATACTTCGATTCTGTCAACCTGACCATCCGGGTGGGGGACACCCGCCAGCTGAGAAGAAAATCCTAGAGGATAATATCCTAGAGAATAATATCGGCAAAGGCTTCCACAATACTGTCCAGGCGAGCCCTGCCCGAAAGGGTCAGGGCAAACCGTCTGCCAGACCCGGTTTCCCCCAGTTTCTGGGTTTCAAGCCGGGCCACCAGGGATGCCACCTGGGTAAAACTCGCTTGCCCCATCATTTCTTTAAGGGCAGCGATATCAAGCCCGTCACTGGTTCGAAGACCCAGCATCACCCGCTCCAGCATCTGCTGCTCCAGGGTGAGAACCTCGCGTTCATGGACCGGAAGACGATTAGATGAAAGCGATTCGATATAGGCCCCAAGGTCGGCCAGATTCCAGGATCTAACCTGCGATACAGGGAGATGATCCTCCTTGTCCTTTGGCATGCCAACTCTTTGCAACCCAACCTTTTGCAACCCAGCCCTTTGCAACCCGAATGAATGGGCCGAGGGACCAAATCCGTCATAGGGGGTCATCTTCCAATAATTTGCATTGTGACGGGACCTATTTTCCCTTCCCCTGGCAAAATTGGATATTTCATAGTGCTCATACCCCTGTTGCTCAAGAAAAGTGGACGTAGCCATGAAAAGATCGGTCAGGATATCAGGCCCCGGTGCCTTAAACAACCCTCGTGCATACTGGGTTTGTAGGGGGGTGCCCTTCTCCAGGGTCAGCATATAGCAGGAAAGATGGGCCACTTTAAAGCCAAGGGCCGTTTTTAAATCCCGGAGCCAGTCCTCCCTGGTTTCACCAGGGGTACCGTAGATAAGATCCAGACCGATATTTTCAAACCCGACCGATTTGGCATCTTCAATGGCCCCAATGGAGGCCTCTATGGTATGAATCCTGCCCAACACCTTTATTTTATGGGCATCAAATGACTGCACCCCGATGCTGAGGCGATTCACCTTAAGCTTTTTAAGACCTGCCAAATAGGGTTTGTCCGCCGTACCCGGATTGACCTCAATAGTGATCTCCGCATCCCGGGACACCTGGTAACAAGCATAAATGGTTTGGAGAATTTTTTCGACATCCGAAAGCGCCAACAGGGAAGGGGTCCCCCCCCCGAAATAAATGGTTTGGACTTTTTTAGGGATCGAACCGGGCCGATCAAACTTACCGGCACGCATCTTTATCTCTTGTCGAAGACAGCTTACATAGTCTGGCAACAAAGAAAGGGTGCTGATAGAATAAAAATCACAATAACTGCATTTTTTCAGACAAAAGGGCACATGGATATAAACAGATAGGGTATCAGACAAAGCGTTTCATCAGTTCATCAATGACGGTATCCACATTTGACGGAGTGACCCCATAGTGATTGCAGGCCTGTTTCACCTGGTCCAGGTGGGGACTTTTTTCCATGTCTTCGGGCCCCCGGAAAAACCCCATGCGCCGGCCTACCTGGTAAAAAGCCCGCATCTCTTCGGGCAGCTCAAAAAAAGAATCAATGATATGGATGAGTCGTTCCTTGTCTTCAGGCAATTTACCGTTGATGGTTTCAAACAGGTTAAGGATATGATCACTTTTCACCTGTGAGGTAATATTATCAAGACTTTCAAGAAATAGCCTCAATTCCTTGGCCATCATCGTGTCATTGGGTTTTTCAAACATTCCTTGCTCACATTCCTTGGCAAGCTGGGTCCCATTGGTCACGGCCAGGGTCCGAATCCGGATAAAATCAGGGTTAATGCTGTTCAGGGCCGAGGCGGTTTCCATGGCATGCTCTACGGACAGATCAATGCCGCCAAGACCTGGCATCACATATTCGGATAATTCCATGCCAGCAGCCTTTATCTTTAAACCGGCCCTGATATGAATCTCTTTGGTGACCCCTTTCTTGATCCGCTTCAACACCTTGTCCGATCCGCTCTCCATGCCCACATGAATTCGGTTGAGCCCGGCAGTTGCCATGCGTTCAAGATCAGGATCCTTGATCCTGACAAGGGTGTGACTTCTGGCATAGGTCGTGATTCTACGGGTTTGGGGAAAACAATTTTGAATATGCACCAGCACAGAAACCAGGTCATCGGGTTTCATGATCACCGAATTGGCATCCTGGAGAAAAATAGATTCCATACCCGATGCATACCAGTTCATGGCCGCATTAAAGGCCACCCGGTCCTTTATTTCAAAACTTCTGTAAAGGGTGTTGATCACCTCCTGATCCACGGGACCGCCTGGTTTAATGATCTGGCGAATACGATCCACATAGGTATGGATCAGGTCAATGTCCTTAATAATATTCTCAACCGATCTTAGGGAAAAGTCTTTGCGCTTATAAATCCGGCAAAAGGTGCACAGATTCCAAGGACAGTTCCGGGTCAACCGAATCAGAAGGCTGTTGGACTCACTTGGCGGACGGATGGAGCCCTGTTCAAATCCCCTATATTGATCTTTCGCTTGTCCTTTCCTTTTTTCCATACTGCTGTATCCCTATTGTTTGTCTCTTTTTTGATATTACCCAATTCCTGTTTTATATAGACAAGGCAAATATTAAAGTCAATTTATTTGGGCAGATCTTGAAACTTGGGGCAAGAGTGTGATATTTATCCTTACATTTCTTAAAAATACGATAAAACTATTTATATTAGAAGGAGTATGCCATGCCTGGTTTTGAAATATTTGGTGACGAGGAAAGAAAAGAGGTAAATGATGTCCTTGATACCGGGGTTCTGTTCAGGTACGGATTTGAAGGGGCCAGGAAAGGAAATTTTAAAGCCCTCGAATTTGAAAAAAAACTGGGAGACATCACAGGAGCCGCCTTCAGCCATCTTTGTTCCAGCGGGACCGCTGCCCTTTGTACCGCCCTTGCCGCCTGCGGCATCGGGGCCGGGGACGAGGTGATTGTCCCTCCCTTTACCTTTGTAGCAACCTTTGAGGCGGTGATTTCTGCCGGTGCCATTCCCGTGTTTGCCGAAATAGACGAATCCCTGTGCCTGAACCCGGATCGGCTGGAAAAGGTATTAACCCCCCGGACCAAGGCCGTCATCCCGGTGCACATGTGTGGTGCCATGGCCCGCATCGATGAGATCAAAGCATTTTGCGACCAGAAAGGACTCATCCTGCTGGAAGATGCATGTCAGTCCATTGGCGCCTCTTTCCAGGGGAAAACCCTGGGAACCTTCGGCCTTGCCGGGTGTTTTTCCTTTGATTCCGTCAAAACCATTACCTGCGGTGAAGGCGGGGGCATCATCACCAACAGCCGAAAGGTCTATGACCTGTGTGACCAGTATTCTGACCATGGACATGACCATTTGGGAGGGGCTGACAGAGGGGCAGACGACCACCCCATCATCGGAACCAATTACAGAATCTCTGAGCTAAATGCCGCAGTGGGACTTGCCCAGCTTAAAAAACTGGATCGCATCCTTGCCACCCAGCGCAAAAATAAGAAGGCCATCAAAGATGCCATGACGGACCTGCCCGAAGTCACCTTCCGGTATCTACCAGATCCCCTGGGGGATTCGGCCACCTTTTTAAGCTTTTTTCTCCCCACAGAAAAGCGTGCCCGGCAGGTGGCGGCCAAGCTTAAGGAAAATGGTGCGCCCAGCGCCTATTGGTATGACAACAACTGGCATTATTATAAACGCTGGGAACACTTAAAAGGATTAACGGGAGCTGCCCCCTTAGCCGTTACACTTGCAGACAATCTGCCGGACTATAAAAATATGGTGCTTGAAGAATCCGATGCCATCATGAAACGGACCATTTCCATGCAGATCATGCTCTCCTGGTCAGATGCAGATATCGAGCAGCGAATCCAGGCCATCATTAAATCATTTAAAGCATAAGAATTTCAATTATAAGGATACTCCATGTTTAGAAATTTCAAACTGGTTCCCAATGTCATTTTTGGAAGGGGCTGTTTTTCACAATTAGATGAAATCATTGAAAAACAACGCACGGATATTGATGCCTGGGCCGTATTTGTCACCGATGATGTATTCCAGGGAAAAGATCTGGAAAAACGGCTGCCCCTTCATAAAAACGACCTATTGCTATGGGTCAATGTAGCGGACGAACCCAAAACCTCTTATGTGGACCAACTAACAGCCCAGGTAAGAGCAACCCGCTCAACTCTACCCTGTGCTATCATCGGTATCGGGGGAGGTTCCAGCATGGATCTTGCCAAAGCCATTTCCCTGATGCTGACCAACCAGGGGTCTTCCACCCTTTACCAGGGATGGGATCTGATTCAAAACCCGGCTATCTTTCATGCGGCTGTGCCCACTCTTTCAGGAACCGGAGCAGAAGTTTCACGGACCACCGTGCTGACAGGCCCGGAAAAAAAACTGGGACTGAACTCAGATTACACGGTGTTTGACCAAATCGTCCTGGACCCGGAACTGATAAAAGATGTGCCCCGGGACCAGCATTTTTACACGGGCATGGATTGTTACATCCATTGTGTGGAATCCCTTGAAGGCACCTATTTAAACGAGTTTTCCAAATCCTATGGAGAAAAATCCCTGGACCTTTGCCGCCAGGTATTTGTTGACAACCACCCGGACAAGGATGACAAATTGATGATGGCCTCCTTTTTCGGCGGGATGAGCATTGCCTATTCCCAGGTCGGAGCCTGCCATGCCCTCTCCTATGGGCTGTCCTATGTACTAGGTACCCACCACGGGATCGGCTGCTGCATCACCTTTGACGCCCTTGAAGAATACTATCCGGCCGGGGTTAAAGAATTTCGAAAAATGATGGAAATATCAGGGGTGGATATTCCCCGGGGCCTTACCCGTGATCTAACCGAGACCCAGATGGAAACCATGATCACCGTGGCTCTGGGACTTGATCCTTTATGGGAGAACTGTCTGGGCAAGGACTGGAAAACCATCATGACCCGGGACAAGGCCAGATCCTTGTTCCTTAAACTCTAACAAAAGAGCAGACAATGACAATAGCTGTAATTCCAGCCCGGTACGGATCCAGTCGGCTTGAGGGAAAACCCCTTGTAAAAATTAACGGAAAATCCATGATCCAGCGGGTTTACGAACAAACCCAACTTTCATCGGCGGTCACGAGAACCATTGTGGCAACCGATGACCAACGGATCATTGATGCGGTAAACGCCTTTGGCGGGGAAGCTCTCATGACCTCGGACACCTGTCGGTCTGGAACCGACCGGGTGGCCCAGACTGCCAATCTGTTGAATCTTTCCGATGAAGAAATCATCATCAATATCCAGGGGGACCAACCGGTTTTCAACCCCTTGACCATCGATGAGCTGATCCGGCCCTTTCAAGAGGATACGGGACTTTTGATGTCCACACTGGCCTTTAAGATCCAGGACAAAAGAGAAATCACGGATCCCAAGGATGTCAAAGTAACCTTTGATAAAAACGGATTCGCCATGTATTTTTCCCGGGCCCAGATCCCCTATCCCCGGGATGAAGGCACAGAGGCTGACTACTATAAACACCTGGGATTTTATGCCTATAAAAAAGATTTTTTGGACACAATCATCACCCTGCCCACGGGCACCTGTGAACAAATTGAAAAACTGGAACAATTACGGATTTTGGAATTTGGTTACCCCATACGAGTGGTGATTACCGAATTTGATTCACCTGAAATTGACCTGCCAGAAGATGTTGAAAGGATTGAAACAAAGCTAAAAATGCTTTGAAACCATGCGATCTCTCTATAAAATAGTCCATACCACCTGCCAAACCGGGTGGGGCGGGTTGGAAAAACGAATTTTCAATGAAGCCGTGTGGATGGAAAAGCAAGGCCACCAAGTGGTGATTGTGGCTCCCGGAGGGTCCCCTCTTTACACAAAGGCCCATGAACTCGGCTTACGGGTCTATGACCTTTCCTTCAAGCGTCTCAGCATCATCAATGATTTCAAAAAGCTCAAACATATATTTAAAACCGAACAGCCCCATATTCTCAACACCCACAGCAATGGTGATTCAAAAATTGCACTTCGGGCGGCTCGAGCGGCAAGCGTTCCATGCCGCATCCTGTCACGGCATATCAATGCTCCGGTTAAAAACACCTGGTATAACAAAAAAATATACAAACAACTGAACCATTTTATTTTCACCACAGCTGAGCATACCACACGGCAGCTTCAACAGACCTTCAAACTCAAAGACATGGAAATTTTTTTCATGCCCACCGGAATCATGGAACCGACAAGCCTTGTACCAAAAAATGAGGCCAGAAAAGCGCTTGCAACAGAGCTTTGTCTTGATCCAGATACCCGGTTTATCGGGTTTATCGGAAACGTTTCCAATGACACAGGGGTTGATATCATCCTATCGGCCCTGAAACGGATTCAATCGGATATCCGCCACCACCTTGCCGTTGTGGGAAATGTGAACCCGGAAACCCTGACCAAACTTATGGCTCTGGCAAAAAAGCTCAACATTGAAAAAAGAGTCCATTTTACCGGATTTAAAGAAAATATATGGCCCTACCATCGGGCCTTTGACTGCAAGGTTCTTTCTGCCCCCCAAAAAAACCCGATTCCCTTTGAGGCCTTCCCCCAGGCCTTACTGGAAGCCATGTACAGTTCCTGTCCCGTGATCGCACCAAAGGGTCGCCCGATCACAGATATCATTATCCACAAACAGACGGGATTGCTCTTTGACCCGGAAAAACCCGACCAATTGGCAAACATGATCCTTAAGACCCTTAATAATGAAGCCGCCACCCTGGAAAGGGTTCAAGATCGGAAGAGCGTCGTGTAGGGAAAGAGTGTGCCTCTATGTGTAGA
>CAXHYW010000160.1:0-7388 GCA_964021475.1 uncultured Desulfobacteraceae bacterium
CGTCACTGGAAAAATGGATAGGCCTTTTTGATCAGATTCATTTTCGGTTTAAACCTGCTTTTTTCCTGGGGGTGGACGCCTATCCAGACGTTGATCTGAGAATGACCCTCCATGGATTCGGGTTTGATGAATTTTTAGTCCGGCCTTTGTCTGTCCAAGAGGTGTATCACCGTTCACGCATCTACCTTGAAAAGAAAACTCTGGAACAGCAGAAGGTTGTCCGGGAAGAAACCCTGGAAACCTCATTCCATTACCTGGACAAGTTTAAGCTGGAATTGAAAACTATTAAGACAGAGTTGATCCAGGAAAAAAACAGCTTGAACAATGCATTAAAACAGATTCATCACATGACCCGTGAGCGCAATCAGATGAAAAAATCCTTAACTCTTCTGAAAGAATCCTTTGGGCGAAATATGACCGGATTTGAACGTTTGTTGTCAACCCTGATTAAAACGCGGATTGAAGTTAACAGGGGGCATGCAGACAGGGTTGCCCCTATTGCAGATTTTATTGCAAAACAATTGAATTTTGACGAAAAAAAGTTGGAGGATCTTCGAAAAGCTGCTATGTTGCATGAAGTCGGGCTTCTTTTCATGCCAGTTACGGCTTTTGGAAAAGAGGAAAAAGAGTTCACGCGATATGAAAACAATATTTTAATTCAATATCCTGTAAAAGGAGCCGATCTTTTAAAAGAATGCCAGGGGTTTGAAAACGCCGCCCAAATAATTCGGTCTTTAAATGAAAATTCCGATGGAACCGGATTTCCCGACGGGTTGAAAAAAACACTGATTCCTCTGGCATCCCGGATACTAGCAGGCGCCGATGCATTTGATCTGTTGAAAGATAGCCCAACGGTTGATAGCCTTGAGGGAATTTTGGAAGGACTTGATAGGTTGTCCGGTTCCCGCCTTGACCCTGTTATTGTGGGATGGCTTGAAAAATATGCGCTTCTTCACATGGGATCTGATGCATACAAGGTCCGGGGGGTAGGGGTTGAACAACTCGAACCCGGGATGAGGCTTGGTACTTCGTTGTTCACAACCTCAGGAACCAAACTTTTTTCTGTGAACACAGAGCTGACGCAGGAATCAATTGAGAAGATTATACAATATCATCGGGAATACCCTGTTGATGAAACTGTTTACATAAAGGTTTGAAAAATGGACATTGCTTCGATTATTGGTGTTGTCTCAGGGATCGGATTTATACTGGGTACCATTCTTTTGGGTGGCAGTCTTATGGGGTTTATCAATATCCCGTCTATTCTCATCGTTGTGGGGGGAACCGTTGCCGCCACCATGGTCGGCTATCCCCTTTCTGATTTTTTGGGTGTGTTTAAAACCGCCATGAAGATTTTTATATTTAAGATTGAAAAGCCTGAAAATATCATTGCCAACCTGGTTGAGATATCCAATAAGGCCAGAAAAGGGGGGCTGCTTTCCATAGAAGGGGATATCCAAACCACCCCCGACCCCTACCTTGCCCAGGCACTCCAAATGACGGTGGATGGGGTTAAAACCGGTGATATTTCGGCCATCATGCAAAAAAAGATGTCATTGACCAAAAAAGGACTGGATACCGGTGCAAATATGTTTTCCAGCATGGGGGCCTATGCGCCGGCCTTTGGAATGATCGGAACCCTGATCGGTCTTGTCCAGATGCTTGCCAACCTGGATGATCCTTCTTCCATCGGACCCAAGATGGCCGTGGCCATGATCACGACCTTTTACGGAGCCATTATGGCCAATCTGTTTTTTCTTCCCATGAGCGATAAACTTGCGGGAAGAAATGAGGAAGAAATTACCAATATGAACATCATTTTTGAAGGAATTCTTTCTATCAGGGAAGGAGAGCATCCCAAACTTATGGAAGACAAGCTCAAGGTGTATCTGGCAGAAAGCAAGGACCCAGAAAAAAAATAATATATTAGAAAAGAGAATAGACTATGGCTGATGAAACCGGAGCAGAAGCAGAAGCGCAGATATCGCTGTCCCCTCCGCCCGAAGAGGGGAAAAAAAAGTCTGCAGGGGCTCCTGCCTGGATGGCCACCTTTGCGGATCTTGTGACGCTTTTGATGTGTTTTTTTGTTTTGCTCTTTGCCATGAGTACCACCCAGCAGGAAACCTACAAGGAATTGGTGCAATCTTTGCGAAGCGCTTTGGGATCCCAGGCCGTGCCAGAATCGGGTACAAGGGAAGGACTGACAATGCATGCGGTTCCTTCTGAAGAGCCCTCGGAAAATCAGCAGATAGACGAATTGGGCGGGATGATCGAAAAGGAATTGGAAGAAATTGTCTCCGAGGTCAGGGAATTGGTGTTGTTTAATAAGCTTGGCGGGGAAGTGAGTGTCACCAAAACCGAAGATGGGGTGGTCATTACCATGTCCGATTTGCTCCTTTTTGCCCAAGGGGGGGCTAGGCTCAGTGATAAAGGACACGATATTCTTAAAAAGTTGGCATCGGTTCTGTCCAAGCTTGCCTACCGGGTCAAGATAAAAGGGCATACGGACTCTGAGCCCATCTCTTCAAATCAGTACCCGTCCAACTGGGAATTGTCCAGTGCCAGGGCATCAACCGTGGTGCGATTATTGATTCAAAACGAGGTTTCTCCAAAATATGTCTCAGCGGAAGGGTATGCCCAATACCATCCGGTTGCGACCAATGACACTGCCAGGGGCAGGGCCAGAAATCGGCGGGTGGAAATTGTATATGAGCGGGATAGCATTGCCCGGCAGTTTGTTGATATGGGGCGGTGACCGTAAAAAACTCATGGCAATTGCCATAAGCTTTACATAGGCCTGTTGATCCTGGCATCTTCCAGGGCGATTTCAAGCTCAGCCACCCCAATTTCCGGTATTCCCAGGAGATCGGCCTCCCTTGAGCTGACAATTCCGGATAGATCTGCTTGAGGGTCATTTTTCTCCATTTTGATACAGACGTTGTTCACAAGTCTTACGATGACTAAAAGCATGTCCGAGCGATCGTATTCTTGCGCATGGTGATCCCTGGCAATGAGCCGATATTGTTCCGGTAAATACCATTTCGTGAGAAGGGAAAACCCTAGCACCGAGTGGAGGTTGTCCAGTATTTTTTCGATGAGCTGGGGGGTTGGTTTGAACCCGGCTGTTTTGGACGCAAGTATTTTCTCAAGAGCGGTGAGCAGATATAATTTTCCCATGTCATGGAGCAGGCCGGCAATGAATGCTTTGGGGATTAATTCTTCCATGGAAAGGTACTTGGCCGTCCACAAAGATCCGATGGCACAGGACACCGAATGGCTCCATAAACGTTTCTGGTATGATCGAATCAAGGGGTTGGATGAAGTGAAGTTCTGTTGATGGATTACCTTCATGATAATATTGACCATTGTATTCTGCCCCAGTCGCACCAGGGCATCCTTGATGGTTTCAACATCACCCAATCCTCTGTAAAAGGGGGAGTTGGCCGTTTTGAGCACCTGGCTTGTCAGGGTGGGATCCATTCGAATCATTCGGGCCAACACATTGAAATCCGGGTCGCTTTTGGTGGCTTCTCCTTGAATTTTCAGGGCCTTGGGATTGAGTACGGGAAGGGAGTCATCTTTTTTGAGCTGCTGTTTGATAATATCAATGATACTGGCTTTTTGCTGCATGGGTGTCAGACTCCTAGCAATCTGTTAATTTCATGGATGGGCCGGGGGGGAAGCAGCCGGGGGATGCATCTGAAGGTTTCTTCCAGGGTGGTGACGCCAAGGGCCACTTTGGACAGTGCATCTTCCATTAAGGTTACAAGTCCAGTTGTTTCTATACTGATTTTCCGCAGTTCATAGCTGGATTTACAGGTTAGAATCGCTTCTCTGACAAATTCGTTGAGGACCAGCATTTCAAATACCGCCACACGGCCCTTATACCCGGTATGGTTGCAAACCGGACATCCGCTTCCTTTCAACAGGGTGTATTTCCCCATGTCCTCGGGGTTGTAACCGAGCATTTTCAGGTCCGAGGAAGAGGGTTTATAGGGTTTCTGGCAATGGGGGCATACCCGTCGCAGCAGCCGTTGGGCCAGGACACATATCACGGTGGAGGAGATTAAAAAGGGCTCAACTTCCATATTCATCAGCCGGATCAAGCCGCTGATGCTGTCTTCGGTATGAAAGGAGGTGAGTACCTTGTGGCCGGTGAGTGCTGCATGAACCGCCACGTTGGCCGAATAATTGTCCCGGATTTCCCCGATAACAATCACATCTGGGTCCTGGCGAACGATATGGCGAAGGGTTTCCTCAAAGGTTCTAGCTATACCCGGATCAATTGAACATTGGGCGATACCCTCCACCACATATTCAACCGGGTCTTCGGCGGTCACAATGCTGATTTGAGGGCTTGCTATCTCCGATACGCAGGAATAAAGTGTGGTTGTCTTGCCGGAACCCGTGGGTCCGGTGATAATCATGACCCCGGAGGGGACATTCAAAACATCTTTCCTGAACCGGTCTAACATTTTGGGCGGCATTCCCATTTGTTCAAACTTTAAGATTTGATCAATTCGGTTTAAAATTCGCAGGACAATCTTTTCACCGAACACGGTAACAAAAATCGAGACTCTCAGGTCTAAATCATTCCCTTTGTGTTCAAAGGTCATTCTGCCGTCCTGGTGACGCCTTTTTTCTGCGATATTGGCTTTGCAAAGAATCTTTATCCGGGATGCAACCATGTTGGTGGCATTGGCTGGGAACATCTTGTAGGGAACCAAAATTCCATCTATCCGAAATCTCACCTGGAGTCTTTCTTCAAAGGGTTCAATGTGGATATCGGAGGCTCCCTGGTCGACGGCATTGCCGATTATGGTTTCCACGATGCCGATGGCGGTGTTTTCATCCACTATGGTTTTGGTACGAATATTACCGGTTCCCAGCTTCTCCAGCTTTTTTTCGATCATACTCGGGGAGGCAATCCCCGTGATATAATTTGTACCAAACAGTTTGCGTGCTCCAAGAATATCACTTTTGCTAAAAGGGTCTGCAAAGGCGATAAGAATTTTTCCCTTAATCTGTTTCACGGGAAGAAAATTATTGGACATACACCATTTGATGGGAATATTTTCAATAACTTTGCTGTCAACATCCTCAATGGACAGGTCAATGAATGGAAACCCAAGCTGGACCGAGAGGGCATCGATAAAAGCGCTCTCACTCATGAATTGGTTTTCAACAATGATTTGGCCCAGCCGTTTGTTCTTTTGGCTTTTTTGAATACTTAGGGCAGCCGTAAGCTTTTCACGGCTCATATATCCAAGTTCCACCAGGAGATCACCGATCCGCAGAGAAAGACGATTGGTACGCAACACATCCTTTATCAGCTTTTCATCTACGTATTTTAGATCTTTTAAGGTGTCGATCAGGGTTTTATCCGGGGAAAGTTTAGACTTTACCCGCATGGCATACATGGCTTTTTGCTTTGTCAGCAGACCCTTTTTTAACAAGAGAGAAACAATTTCGCCGGGTTTATTTGCCTCTTCTTGGATTTCCACTGGTTTCATATTTTTAGGGATTGATCCAATCTTTGGGATTCAAGGGCAACAATGCGTTGAAGATCTTTGTGCGGAACCTCTTCTTTTATTCCCGGGCAGGCACTTGCCATGGCCGTCCAGTTCTCAGGGTTTTTGATGAGGGTCTTAAGATAGGGCCATGCCTTGCACATATAGGGTTTGACAGGGTGAATTGTGCATTGTTTTTCTTTGTCAAAAAAAATACAAGACCCATCGGTACCAAGAGTGAGCAAGGGTCTGGACCCGGAATAATCGCAATAGGTTGCAATAAATGTGGTTGGGTCAGCCTGGATAAAGGTAGCAATGTTGGCAATGTCCTGGTCGGTCACATAGGTGCCGCCAAACCCATTGCAGCAATCCCCGCAGAGTTGGCATTCAAATATATCTTGGGCGGTCTTGTAATTAGAATCCATATCGTTTTTCCATAGCTTTTTGTAGTGTTAAGGGATCAACATATTGTAGATCCCCCCCCATGGGAACCCCGGATGCAATTCTTGTGATGGCAAGTCCCCTTGATTTAAGGCGCTCCTGGATATAGGCCGCTGTTGCTTCGCCTTCCACGTCGGTTTTTGTCGCAAGGATGATTTCTGTTACCTTGTTCGGGTCGGCCCGAAGGAATAACTCCTTTAACCGGATATCATCGGGTCCGATACCGTCAATGGGAGACAGGGCCCCTCCCAGAATATGGTAGGTCCCGGAAAAAACATGGGCCTTTTCAATGGCAGCCATATCTTTTGGGTTTTCAACCACACAAATGAGCCCAGGGTCCCGGGTCGGGTCTGTGCAGATGCGGCACCTTGGCTGGTCGCTGAGGGCAAAACAGGAAGAACAAAGTCTGACACTGCTTTTAAGCTCAATTATATCTCCGGCAATTGCAGCGGCCTCATGATCCGGTGCATGGAGGATATGAAGTGCCAACCGTTCAGCTGTTTTTTTTCCAATTCCCGGGAGGGTGGAAAGGGAATGGATCAGCTTTAAAATGGCTTCTGGATAATGGTTCACTTAATTTTATAACCCAGGGATATTCAGTCCGCCGGTGAGCTTGCCCATTTCAGCGGAAACCATTTCCTGGGATTTTGTCAGGGCATCATTGACCGCTGCCATGACTAGGTCCTGGAGCATTTCAATGTCCTCAGGATCTACCACTTCTTTTTCAAGAAGGATGGATTCAATCTTTTGTCCCCCATTGGCAACCACTTTCACCATGCCGCCACCGGCAGATGCTTCAATTGTTTTTGTTGCCAGTTCTTCCTGGGTTTTCAACATTTTTTTTTGAAGCTTTTGGGCTTGTTTCATCATACCGTTCATATTATTCATGTTTTTCATGTTCGAAAACTCCTATATTTTACGCGTTTGTTATTAATTAATGATTTTTCCATCGAAGATGCGTTGGGCATCAAGAACCAACGGGTGATTTTGTGCCATCATCTTCATATTGGCTATCTGTTTGTCGGGTTTGTCCGGCAGGCTGTTCTCGGACATAATGGCGATCTCGAGGTTTTTTCCTAAAAAGGATTTGCACTGCGAGAGTAATTCTTGCTTTTTTGTCCCGAGCCTGGACTTGTCAAAGCTAGAGCAATTGTGCAATTGAACCTGTATCGTTCCGGGGGTTGATTCGTTTACCTCACCCTTTGAAAGCAGGGCAAACATGAAGGGCAGCTTTTTTTCAATTTCTTTTAAAAAATTGGGCCAGGTTTTGGGGACATCTGCGGTTTCCGTTGACCCCGGGGCTGGTGCATTTCCCATCAAGTGGGCTTGGGTTAGCAAGGGGTCTTCGGGGGAAGTAGCCTCTGACGTGGTATTTGTCTGGTCAGGCCTGTCTACCATTGCCTGCTCCGTCAGTTTTGATTCTACTAATTTCGATTC
>CAXHYW010000161.1:0-7374 GCA_964021475.1 uncultured Desulfobacteraceae bacterium
AAGAAGAATTCAATTTCTCTGGATACCTCATCGGATAATCTCTCCATACTTTCCGGGCGGATGTCGAGTACCGCAGATAACATGTCAGGCCGGTGTAATACGATTGCCGCGTCTACCTCTGAAATGAGCAACAATCTGTCATCCATTGCGGCAGCCATGGAAGAGACATCAACCAATGTGAATCTGGTTGCCACTGCCACAGGGCAGATGACCTCTTCCGTCAATGAAATTTCCCAAAATTCTTCAAAAGCTATGGATGTGGTTAAGACAGCGGTTGAACAGGCCCGGCATGCTTCCAAAAGTATAGAAGCATTGGGAAAAACTGCCAATGAAATCGGAACCGTTATTGAATCCATTACAGACATTTCCGGGCAGACCAATCTTCTGGCATTAAATGCCACGATTGAGGCATCAAGAGCAGGAGAGGCCGGCAAAGGTTTTGCGGTTGTTGCCAATGAGATCAAGGCACTTGCCAGCCAAACCGCCAGCGCCGCCCTTGAGATAAAGCAAAAGATTACTGCTAATCAGGAATCCACCCAGAAAACGGTGGTTGAAATTGAAGCCGTTACAAATATCATCACTGAGATCAATGAGATTGTTGCGATCATTGCGTCTGAAGTGGAAGCGCAGTTTGTAACCACACGTGAGATTGCAGACAATGTCTCCCAGATGTCCCATGGCATCCAGGAAGTCAATGAAAATGTATCTCAAAATGCAGGTGCTGCGGGAAAGATTGCTGAAGATATCAACGGGCTCAATGAAGAAGCGGCTGAGATGTCCGCCTCTGGTTCCAAGGTCAGCCAAAGTGTGGATGAATTATCAAAACTTGCGGCACAATTGCAGAAACTTGTTGCCGTGTTTAAAACAGAATAGTTCATAAAAAGCCGGGACAGGCGGATCATGGTTGCAGATAGCCCAGTGTTCGTCCTGGCATATAAATGTGTATTTTCATCAAATATAGCTTTATATATATAGATGCCCTTGGAAAGGAACCTCTTTATTTTAAAGAGGAGGGCCATGGCTAAAACAAGCAAAAAATATATGTAATCCCCGTTGAAGGAACGGTTGAACTTCTGGACTCATATTTCAAAGAACCAGATCTATCATTGATCTGAGCACTAATTACTCATTACCCCCCCCCCATGAATGCATACGGATTTTTAGATTGACAAAAATCACAGAGAAACGTAGGTATTAATATAAGTTTTATAAATTGAATGTGACGTCAAGAGTTGTATAATTGGTAAGATCCCCAATAATAAAATATTGACTTAAGTTCGTACTCTGACTTAACCGCCAGCTTGACGATTAATATGTTTTATCGGTTACTAACCATTTTATTTTTGTAATTATGTTTGAGGATTCATTTATATGTTATATCATAACATCATGAGAAACAGTTTTTTATCATTTATAATACTGGCGATTACCCTTTTCAGCTTACCTGCATTTTCTCAAACAGCGGATGATACGCCCTTATTAGGCTTGCCGGGAGATAACCTGGATCTTTATGCCGTATTAGATCTTTTTCAAAAATCAAAGACCATTGAAGCCTTTGAAAAATCATTAAACGAAGAAAAAACCGGAATCAATAATCTGGATTTAAATCTGGATAACAAAGTTGACTTTATCAAAGTGGTTACTAAACAAGAGGACGAGTCTTTTTCAGTTATACTTCAGGTTGATATCAGTGAAAAGGAAACACAAGATGTAGCCGTTATTCTAATAGATAAAGACAAAGATGAGAAAGTTACATTGCAGATTGTAGGTGATAAAGATTTGTATGGTGAAAATTATGTTGTTGAACCTAAAACTGCTGCAACTCCTGCCATTACTGCTAATCCCGGTTATACCGGCGATGATCCTGTTGCTGAAAGTGTTCCGGCATCAACTACTGTTGTAATCGTTGAAACATTACCAATCGTGCAGTATGTGTATTCTCCTGTGTATGTACCCTATTATCCTCCCTATTATTACTCATATTATCCACCCTATTTTGCAGCTTTTACTGTAGTGGCGATTGGTATTTATCGTCATAACCATTATCATCGTCATGGCGGCTATCGTGGTGGTCATTATGGCCGTGGTGGCAACACAGTAGTGATCAATAACTCAAAGAATTTTAATAATTATAATAAGTCCAGAAATCGTTCCAATACTGTGAACAACAATAAGGCCAATGGTAATTATAAAAAAAATAACGCTTCAAATCGTTCATCAAAAGGGGTTTCGGCACCGTCTACAAAGCAGTCTGTCCGTCAGTCAAAAGGAAATACTGGTCAGTTAAAAGACCGCTCGGCAGGCAGCAGCCCGGGCTCTAAAGATCGCTCGAGTGCCGGTTCCATGGACCGTAGTAACACACAACAGCGGAAAAATAGCAGTGGCGTTTCTAGCGGAAAAGGCACCCAGCGAAAAAACACAAGCGCCTTCGGTGGTTATAATAAAGGAAGCAAGACAAGAAGTTCCAGCAACCGGGGACACAAAAGCATGTCATCAGGCAGATCCGGTGGTAGGGGTGGTGGTGGCAAACGCAGATGATAAACGACCTGGAACCATTCAGCCGATTTCAAAAGGAAAAAACTATTATGATGCTACAGATGAATAAGATAAAAAGAAATTTTAAGTTTGAACCCTCTATGGCGATTCTCATGATAGTCATGTGTATTACTTTGGTGACGTCAAATTTATCCCTGGCAGAAGAGATGAATCAGCTTAGATTTGCCTCTCCTGATGAGGCTGTCAGTATTTTGATCAAAGCGGTTAATTCAAAGGATGTGAGCGCCCTGGAAGCGATCTTGGGTCCCGACAGCCGGGATCTTATAAGTTCCGGCGACCCCATAGCGGATCAGTCCGGCCGTGCAAAATTTCTCAAATTGTATGGTGAGAAAAACGAGCTGGAGCAGACCGCCGACAGGGTGATTCTTATTATTGGGAATGATGATTGGCCCTTTCCCATCCCCATCGTGAAAAAGGATGGATCCTGGTTTTTTGACAGCTTAGAAGGCCGTGATGAAATCCTAGCACGAAGGATCGGGCGGAATGAATTGAATGCCATTCAAGTTTGTCTGACCTATGTGGATGCACAGCGGGAATACGCACTCAAGGACCGTGACGCAGACGGTCTTTTCCAATATGCCGAAAAATTTAGAAGCGACAAGGGGATGAAGAACGGTTTGTACTGGGGTGTGAAAGAAGGTGAAGAGAAGAGTCCCATGGGCCTTTTGGCCGCCTCAGCCCTGGAAGAAGGTTATAGTCGCAAGCAGACAGACGATACTCCCGTTCCTTATCACGGGTATTATTATAAGATTTTAACGGGTCAGGGAAAGAATGCACCGGCCGGCGCTTCCGACTACATGGTCAAGGGAAAAATGAGTGGCGGTTTTGCTCTTTTGGCCTTTCCTGCCAGGTACGAATCTTCAGGCATCATGACGTTTATAGTGAATCATGCTGGGGTGATTTATGAGAAGGACTTAGGCATGGATACCGAGAAAGAGGCTCAGAACATTAAGCTTTTTAACCCTGACAGCTCCTGGAAAAAGGCGGAAGAATAGGATTGGATAAATGGTTGAGTTCAAAATGACAAGCTATCGTATAGTAGCATTCGTTTTTATGGATACTTTTCAGAAAAGAGATGTTTGGGGCGTTCGAAACCTTAGTTGAAAGAGTTGCACAATATCACCATAAGCCTCCAGACCTGGCTTCTAATGATCAGATTCAGGATTCAAAACACCCCTAAATTACCCCTGTAAAGGCTCGCTTTCTCGATGATCTTCAAACCATAAAATATATTCAAATTTTTTGCGAAAGACCTTTTCAGGCATGTTTATCTGCACCCACTGAAAATTGCTGCAACTTGTATTTTTTTGACAATATCGGGTGAATTTTACTTTGAATTGGATAATTCCATGGTATAGTAAACCAATTGGGCTCTGTTGGCGGAGATCCAAGAATACAATAACTGGCCACAAAAACGAAGAAAGCATATGAATATAAGCCCTTGCCTGAAAATTTTTTCTTTCCGTATAGGAGGTATCCTTTTAGGGGGTATCCTGCTAGGAGGTCTCCTATTTTTGACGGGTCTGACCGGATGGGTTGAGGCCGGGCAAATCAAACAAAAAATTTATGTAATCCCCGTTGAAGGAACAGTTGAACCGGGTATGGCCGCCTATATCAAGCGGGCCACTGAACAGGCCAGAAAAGACCCCGATGCCGTGATCCTCTTTAAAATGGACACCTTTGGGGGACGGGTGGATGCCGCCTTTGAGATAGTGGAAACCATTTCAAGCGTTCCAAAGGAACGTTCCATTGCCTTTGTGGAAAAAAAGGCCATTTCAGCCGGTGCCCTGATTGCCCTTTCCGCAGGCACCCTGGTGATGAAGGAACACACCCTATTGGGGGATTGTGCCCCCATTATCCAGTCGGCAGACGGCCAGAAAGAGGCCGGAGAAAAAACCCAGACCGTACTCAGAGCTCAGTTTCGCTCCCTGGCAAAGAAAAACAATTATCCCCAAGTGCTGGCCGAATCCATGGTGTCCAAGAACATGGAGGTTTATAGGATCACCATGGAGGGGAAAACCCAATATATGGATAAGCAGTCATACGGGGATTTGACGAAGACGCAAAAAAAACAGATCACCCAAAAAGAAACCATCGTGGCCGCAGGGGAGCTGTTGACCATGGATGATATAGAGGCCTTCGATCTGGGCTTTTCAAAACAGAGCGTGGGAGATCTGGACCAGGCACTGGTCTTTCTGGGATATGAAAATTATGAATTGATACTTCTGAAGGAATCCTGGTCGGAAAATCTGGTTCGCGTACTCCAGCCATTTTTATCGATTCTCATGCTTCTGGGAATTGGTGCTCTCTATACGGAGATTAAGGCGCCTGGATTCGGGATCCCGGGCATTGTTGGTATCCTCTGTCTGGGGCTGGTCTTTTTCAATCAATATCTGGTGGGACTGGCCGGTCATACAGAGTTTCTGCTTTTTTTAATAGGGTTTTTGTTATTGGGGGTGGAGGTCTTTGTTCTGCCGGGATTTGGCGTGGCCGGGATTTCAGGACTTCTGGTCATCGCATCAGGACTGGTGCTCTCCTTCCAGGGATTTGTCATTCCAGACCCCTCTTTTCCCTGGGAAGGACAGCTGTTGCTCCGGAACCTGGGGGTGGTGATCGGATCTTTTATGGGCTCTTTGCTGATTTCCATGTTTTTGGTACGGTTTGTACTGCCCGGGATGTCAAAATTGGTCAAGGGACCCTATCTGTCCGCCACACTGGAAGATTCCCATTCAGGCTCAACTCAGGGTCTTGGTATTCGTTCCGGGGAGACAGGGGTGGCGCTTACCCTTTTCAGGCCTTCGGGTAAAATAAAGATTGGCAACAAAAAAATCGATGCCATTACCCAGGGGGAATTCATCTCTTCCGGCACCCCTCTCCGGGTTGTGTCCGTGGAAAAAAACCGCATCATTGTCAAGCAAGATGCAGAAAACAAGGGAATTTAAATGAACGTGTATATCCTTCCCATCCTTCTTCAAGTCTTGGGGATACTGGTGGTTGTAGCAGAAATATTTATTCCGTCCCTGGGCGTTTTAATGGCCATTGCTCTGGGGCTGTTGCTCTATTCCATTTACCTTGTCTTTACTACTATTTCCAGCTTTGCCGGCATGGTATTTCTTGGCATGGATCTTCTGGCGGTTCCTATTTTATTGATTCTGGGAATGAAGATTTTAGCCGTGTCTCCCCTGTCCTTGAAAAACAGGTTGTCCAGCAAGGACGGGGTGGTGACCGCAAGCCCCAAAGAGTATATGAATAAACAAGGCCATGCGGTCAGCGACCTTCGGCCTTCCGGGATTGCCCTTATTGAGGGGAAAAGGGTGGATGTGGTCACAGACGGTGACTATATTGAAGCCACCACCCCCGTCATTGTCACCGGGATCACCGGCAATCAAATAATTGTTGAAAAAATAGTCAATTAATCATAACCCAAAAAGAATGAATACAAAAATTTAAGGAGAACTGTTTATGGATATCATGTATGTTTTGTTGATAATTGCCGGTATGATCGGCCTGGTGCTGTTTTATTTTATCTTTTCCTACATTTCACTCTGGCTCCAGGCACTGGTGTCAGGGGCCAGTGTGGGGCTGCTCAATATTATTTTCATGCGATTTCGAAAAGTACCGGCCAAATTGATTGTTGAATCCAAGATCATGGCCATCAAGGCCGGGATCGACATTTCCCCTGATGATCTGGAGTCCCACTATCTTGCCGGCGGAAATGTCTCCCGGGTGATCCAGGCCTTGATTGCCGCGGACAAGGCCAATATCGAACTGATGTTTAACCGGGCGGTTGCCATTGATCTTGCGGGTCGGGATGTGCTGGAAGCCGTCCGGATGTCGGTTAACCCCAAGGTGATCGAGACGCCTCTGGTGGCGGCCGTGGCAAAGGACGGGATTCAGCTTAAGGCGATTGCCCGGGTTACGGTGCGGGCTAATATTGACCGGTTGGTGGGCGGGGCCGGAGAAGAGACCATCCTGGCCCGGGTGGGGGAAGGAATTGTGACCACCATCGGTTCTGCCGTCAGCCATAAGCAGGTGCTTGAAAATCCGGATATGATCTCCAAGACCGTTTTGAGCAAAGGGTTGGATTCCGGCACCGCCTATGAAATTTTATCCATTGATATTGCCGACGTGGATGTGGGCAAAAATATTGGTGCAGAGCTTGAAACCGACCGGGCCGAGGCGGACAAGAAAATAGCCCAGGCCAAGGCAGAGGAAAAGCGGGCCATGGCATTTGCCACGGAACAGGAAATGAGGGCCCGGGTCCAGGAGATGCAGGCCAAGGTGGTGGAGGCAGAAGCCCAGGTGCCCCTTGCCATGGCAGAGGCGTTCAGGAGCGGAAACCTAGGCATCATGGATTATTATAAAATGAAAAATATTGCCGCAGATACCCAAATGAGAGAGAAGATTGCCACCCCGGAAACGGAACGGCCGGAATAGACGAGTCTCATATCATTTGGCCAGGGTCTTATGGTTGGTATCCTGCGGATAAGGATGCTGCCAGGGACCCTGGATAAACTATTTTAAGGATGTGCCATGGATTTTGATTCAATCATATCATTTTTACTGATCCTGTTGTTTTTTGTTGCTCCGACCCTGTTAAAGCGGTTCAACCAAAAAAAGAAAACCGATGGGTCACCCCGGACCGGAGAGATAGCAACCGAAAAAGCAAAAAAATTATCCTTGTTCGATAAATTAGGCGATCAGCTCCGGGAATATGCCCAAAACCTTGAACAAGAGGCTCAAAAGGGAAAAGCGTCCCCGGATAATATCTGGGAGCATCTGGCGGATGAGGAAGAGTTGCCGCCCAGCCATGAAGAT